>NZ_JBSSAH010000024.1:0-45422 GCF_054058415.1 Thermostichus sp. MS-CIW-38
GCGCAATCCTACCGCAGTGGAAAGAAGTTTAAGTGTGGACACTGTGGATGGGAAGGGGATGCGGATTTGAATGGTGCGAATGTGATTGCGCTTTTTGGGGCTGCTGTAAACCAGCCTAGAGGTTCGTGGTTGGCTTGCCAACTGCAGGGCTACCGAAAGCCCGCTCCGTACCGCTTTAGCGGTCGGAGTCGGGTAGTTTACGTTTTCACTTCCGAATCTCTCCTATCCAACAGGTTTTGCAACCACACCTGAATATCCCGCAGGCTCTCCGGGGAAACTTCATGGCCCATCTCGTACTCGCGATAGGTGAAGTTCAGTGGCAGCGGGGCAAAATAATCCCTGATCTGGCGGCCAAAAGCAATCGGCAAAACAGCATCAGCAGTGCCATGAACCACCAGGATGGCCAGGTGTTTCATCCGCTCCGGCTCCACCGCCTCGGCCAGGATCTCTGGAGATAGGCGCCCACTCATTGCCACCACCCCCGCCAGCTTCTCCGGCTGGGTCAGAGCCAAGTACAGGCTCATGATCGCCCCCTGGCTAAACCCCAGCAAATACACCTGCCTGGGATCCAAGGCAATATCCGGGATCCCATTGGGCAGCGCCTGTTCCAGAAAGCGGCTCAGGAGCTTGAGGCTATTGCGCGCTTGCTGGGGATCCCCCACCAGCCCTTCTGGCGTCCAGGCCATTTCAAACCAGGCAAACCCGCCCACACTCCAAGGAATAGGGGCTCTCAAGCTAATCACCGCCAACCGGGGATCCAGATAGGGGGCCAACTGGAACAAATCCCCCTCGTGGCTGCCGATCCCGTGCAGCATCACCAACACAGGTGCGGATCCCAAGCCGACCTGTCGAGGCGGCTGAAAGCGGTAGGTGAGGGGCAAAGAAGAAGGCACGCAGCGGATCCTCAAAGGCGGAGACAAGGTATGGCCGGCCTACGCCCAATCCTGGGGCTGGCGAAGCACCTGATGGAGCTTGGCTTCCCACGTGTCCGGTTGCGGCTCGTAGCCATATTCCCAGCGCACCAATGGCGGCAAAGACATCAAGATCGACTCGGTGCGGCCCTGGGTCTGGAGTCCAAAGATCGTGCCGCGGTCATAGACCAAGTTGAACTCCACGTAACGCCCGCGACGATAGAGCTGGAATTGCCGTTCTCGCTCTCCCCATTCCATCCCCTGCCGCCGCTCCACAATCGGCGCATAGGCCGGCAAGAAGGCTTCGCCACAGGCTTGCACCAACTCGAAAAGATGTTCCCAACTGCGGGATCCCACCCGCACCTGTAACGATGGTGGCTCAGAAGCCAGTTGTTCGGGATCCCCTTCCGCCTGGCCTTCAGGCCGATAGAGCAGCCCAGGGCGTTCATCCTGATAGTCGAAGAAAATGCCGCCAACGCCGCGCGCCTCGCCGCGATGAGGTAGGAAAAAGTAGCGATCGCACCAGATCTTGAAAACTGGGTAGTAGACGGGATCCAAGCGGTCACAGGCTGCCTTGAGGGTGCGGTGAAAATGGGCCGCATCCTCCTCAAACAGGTAATAGGGGGTGAGATCCATCCCGCCCCCAAACCACCAAACCGGCCCCGCCTCGAAATAGCGATAGTTCAGGTGTACCGTCGGCACATAGGGGTTGCGAGGATGCAACACCATAGAGGTGCCTGTGGCGTAGAAAGGATGCCCTGCCGCTTCTGGACGCTGTTTCAGAATCGAAGGGGGCAGATGGGATCCGAACACCTCGGAAAAATTGACTCCCCCCTGCTCAAACACGTCTCCCTGCTGAATGACCCGCGAGCGCCCGCCCCCTCCTCCAGGGCGTTCCCAACGGTCTTCCCGAAACTTGGCTTTTCCGTCTAGGGCCTCCAGACGGGCACAGATGTCATCTTGTAGGCGCTGCATGAATTGGCTCACCTGTTGACGGGCATCCACTGGCAGCGCTGTAGGGCTTGAGGCCAGCATCATAGTCTTCCAATCTCTCGAAACTCGACAAAAACCTCTCCAGCCCCCATCAAACCTCTCAGACTGGGAGAGCCGAACTGCCAAACTGAAGAGTTCTAACCTGGCCGGGCAAGAAACTCCCTGGAAATCCAGGCCGCTCTTGGATCTTACGTGGGAACCGCCTCATAGGGACGAAGTCGCGCCCACTTGTTCCGTTCCTCGCGAAAGCTCTGGCAGCCCACCACATCCCATTCCATCTCGGTGCCCCCATTGCGGATATTGACATTGATCTGGGGGCCCTGCGGCTCAAAATCCGGCGTCAGTGTGAGATGAGGTTGCTGATGCTGCGCTTCCACGGCATGGTAGGTGGTACAGCGATCCACGTAGTAGCAGTGAATACAAATACACATGGCTGCTGCCTGCAAGAAACGGTTCCCAATCTTGAGGGTAGCATCCTGCCTCCTTCCAGACGGCGGATCCCCTCTTTCTCAGCCGATTCTTGAGATATTTCTTAGCAAAGAGAGGCATCTCCTCGTCTCTCGTCTAAAATCTCGACATATTTCTCAGGATGGGGCTTGATCTGTCCTTAGGATCGAACCATCCAGGCTATCCAGAGGAACTGCCATGAACACCCACACCCGCTACCGCTTCACCTGCACCCTCTCCTTTGGAGATATCTACGGCCAGATCATCGTTTGGCTGATTGTCATCTTTGCCAGCTTGGCCGCTGCCCTCTCCCTGATGAATAGCCCCCTCTACGCTTTTCTCACCATTGCTCTGATTTTGGTGATCTCCCTGCCTTTCCTGCTCTTCGCCTTCGTGACCACCCTGCTCAATCACATCGAGTTTGCCGTTGTCCCTCCTGAGGAAGAGGAAAATCGCGCTGCTGCTGCCGCTAAGTCGCCCGTGGCCGTCAGTTAGAAACAACTGGCAGTCGGTTGGCGCTTGTCGGATGGATCCCTTGCCCCAAAGACACCTGTGCTGAGTTAAAAAAACCTTGGCTCTCTTGGTCTAGCGCTTGAGTTGGCCCCTGCAAGGCGAGCAAGCGGGTAGCCTTTTATTGGCATTTTATTGGCAATTGTTTTACCAAAGAATTGGGTCTAAAGCCCTGCCGTTCACGGCAGCTTTTGTGCTGTACTCTAGACCAGTAGTAGAGTAGTCAACCACTTAAAAAACCCGGTAGCCCGGCGACTACGCAAGCAACCTAAATAGGTTTTGCCCTTTCTCTTCAACGGTACTTAGGGCAGAAGGGAACTGCCCCGCTTGGGGAGATGGGCACCGCTGTCGTAAAGGGGCAACCCGATACGGCAAGTGCTGTCTTGGAACCAAGAGCCAGAATCCTCTGCCTTTGGGCAGGGGAGTATGGTGACATCCTCCCGGCGCTCGTCCTGTGGACAGAGCGCGGGCCACCCTTCCCGTCAGCAGGACGGAGTCCTTACCTCGCGGTCGGGCATTCCTGCCCCACGCCACTTGTCTGGGTCTACAACCCCCGACAGACCGACTGAACAGGCAGTTTCCCTTCCCCAGCCTCCCTGGCTACTGCCAGCTTGCAAAACAAGTCTAATCCCAGGGAACGGTGCATCGGCAGACAGGATGGACTCCTGCACCCAGGAACCCCTGTCCACCGGCCAAGAGCAAGATGCTATCCACTCGTTGATTTCCGGCAAAGTGTAGTTGTATACGTCCTGGCCAATCTCCAGCCACGCCAACAGCAAGGCCTCCGTCCCGCTGACGCGAGCGGCTTGTTGGGAGGCATCTGGATCAATCCGGTGCTTGTAGGTTACACCAGCATAAGTAGGTTTTGCTACAGATTTCGCTCAGGGGTATGGTGGGGATCCCTGTATCCCGGTGCTTACCCTGCGGGTAGAGCGCAGGACTGATTGCCCCCGCACCACCGTTAGCTAAATCGTTGAGTTGCTCTGCAAGCTAAGATCGGCAAACCCTGTTCCATCGATGAGGATCCGCGTCGGCCATGATGACCGTAATGGAGTTTTTCGCCCTCAGTGCTGGGGAGTGGATGTGCCAACGCACCAGCCATCACTTGGCTTTTCGCCGCTCTGAGGGTGGGAGGTCGCGGCTACAAATTGCCACCCTTGCGGCAACCGATCCAGCAGTCATCCGGGTTTGCGAGTTGTTCAGGGTGGATCCCCGACGAGCTGTGGGAGCAGCGCGGGTGCGGTGGGATGGCGAGCAGGAGTGGGACAACGAAGAGTACAAGGGAGACGTGGTGCTGGTACCTATCCCCGATGAGACCGATCCCATGCGCGGGCAGTTGCTGCGGGATCAGGGCTACGCTGAGAAAGTACCGGTGGCCGGTACCTATGTCATGGGATCCGATGGCGCCCTTACCCTTTACACCCAGTATGAGATGACTGAGTCGGAAGAGCGCATTTGGTTTGCCAGCCCCAACTTGCGCCTGCGGGCCAGCACTGTCAAGCGGTTCGGTGGCTTCAGCATGGCTTCTTTCTGCTCCGAGGTGCGTAAACTCTCCGTCGGCCCTTCTCCCACCCCTACGGTGGCCGAATCCAGCTCTTTCCGCAGCTAGAGCGTTTTCTCCTCAACCGCAACACGGGTTGTGCCATGCACCAAGTCTTGGATCTGGGGATTAACCTGCTCCACGCCAATCAACACCAGGCCGACCACAACCGGGAGCATTTTGATGCCTGGGGAGTAACCTGTCTGAACCTCATGAGCGCGCCGGGGGCGGGTAAGACGTCTTTGCTGGAGAAAACCGTGGTCGCTCTTGCTGGCTCGCTGCGCCTGGCGGTGATCGAGGGAGACATGACGACCCAACTGGACGCGGAGCGGTTGCGTCGCTACGGGATCCCGGTGATTGCCATCAACACGGGGCGGGCCTGTCATTTGGATGCGGCCATGGTGGCCGGGGGCTTGCAGCAATTGGAAGCACTGCTGGATCCCCAACAACTGGATTTGCTGCTGGTGGAAAATGTCGGCAACTTGGTCTGCCCGGCGGAGTTTGAGGTGGGGGAACACGCCAAGGTAGCACTGCTCAGCGTCACAGAAGGGGAAGACAAGCCTCTCAAGTACCCAATCATGTTTCGAGAGGCGGATTGTCTGCTGATCACCAAAGTGGATCTGGTTCCTGTGTTGGAGGTGGATTTGGATCGGATCCAGGCCAATATCCGCGAGATCAACCCTTCTGTGCCGATTTTTTGTCTTTCTGCCAAGACGGGTGACGGGCTGGAGCCCTGGCTGGGCTGGATCCGAGAGCAGATTCTCCTGGCCCAACACCGACGGCAGCCGCAGTGAAGGGTATCATACTGAGCATCTAGCCGTGGAACTGATACATTTACGCTGAACACTGCTGAACATCACTGTTCAACTATGCAGCGATAGCATTCTGTTTGTTTCCATTCGCGTTAGCGGGACGGAGTCCAAACAGAATGGCGGTATCCCGCAAAGCTTTGAGTAGAATACCCAAAGCGCAGTTTCCGTGTCGTCTTACTACCAATTTTCTGCTTTGCTTTGGCTACCATGTTGGCAGACTCGAAAGTAAACAGAAAGATCAACTGGTAGTAATCCGTACTGAACATATTATACATTATTTTCAGTATAGTTGAGCTTATTATTGACTAGAGTCATGCTCTCCTCACCTGAGCTGGCCAGGCAGGGGATGAGTTAGCACCTCTGGCGGGTCAATTTGCAGATAACTTGTGTGGATGGAAAATCCCGGCTATGGCCAATTTAAGTGACTTTGTACAGGGCATTGAGCAGTTGATCGAGCTGGCTCAGAAGCTGGACGAGAAAAAGCAAAGTGGAGAGCTGCGAACCGAAGTCCGCATCCAGGCCCGTCCTCTGGGCAGTTCTATTCCCCCTTCCGGCTCCATCCCCCGCCGCCGCAGCCCTGCCCAAACGGGGGATCCCCCCTGGAGCAGCGAGCCCCAAGTGATGTCTGCGGTTCGCTTCCAGGAACCGTCCAAGGCCGCTGTGCCCGACCCGCCAGCAACTTCTGCCGACCGCCCAGAGTCTTGGGCTGGGCCACGCCTCAAGGATGTGGGGGGACTGAGGGAACAGCTCCAAGCGCTGCGGGAGATGGTGGAGATCCCCCTCAAGCGGCCCGATCTGCTGGCCAAGCTGGGGTTGGATCCGCCCCGCGGCGTGTTGTTGGTAGGCCCCCCCGGCACCGGCAAAACCCTGACGGCCCGCGCCCTGGCCGAGAGCCTGGGGGTGAACTACATCGCCATTGTCGGCCCGGAGCTGATCGGCAAGTACTACGGCGAGGCGGAGGCGCGCCTGCGGCAACTGTTTGAAAAGGCAGCCAAATCGGCTCCCTGTCTGGTGTTTATTGACGAAATCGATGCCCTAGTGCCCAACCGCGCCACTGTCGAGGGGGAGGTGGAAAAACGCCTGGTGGCCCAGATGCTGGGGCTGATGGACGGGTTTGTGGCCCAAAAGGGGATCGTGGTGCTGGCAGCCACCAACCGGCCCGAGGCTCTGGATCCGGCTCTGCGGCGACCGGGGCGCTTTGATCGGGAGGTGATCTTCAAGGTGCCGGACCGGGAGGGGCGGCGGGAGATCCTGGCCATCCACACCCGCGGCATGCCCTTGGCGGAGGATGTGGATCTGGACAGCCTGGCGGATCAGACGCTGGGCTTTGTGGGGGCAGATCTGCGGGGCCTGTGCCAGGCAGCAGCCTATGCGGCTTTGCGGCGGCAGGTGCCCGATTTGGGATCCCCCATCCCCGAGTCCCTGACGGTAACCGCAGCGGATTTTCAACAGGCTCTGCAACAGGTGAAGCCGGCGGTGCTGCGCTCGGTGGAGATTGAATCCCCGCAGGTGAGCTGGGATCAAATTGGCGGCCTGGAGCACGCCAAGCAGATTTTGCAAGAGGCCATCGAGGGATCCCTGCTGCACCCTGAGTTGTACGAGCAGGCTCAGGCCCAAGCGCCCAAGGGCATCCTCCTCAGCGGCCCCCCTGGCACTGGCAAAACCCTGTTGGCCAAAGCCATCGCTTCCCAGGCCAAGGCTAACTTCATTGCCGTCTCCGGCCCGGAGCTCTTGAGCAAATGGGTGGGATCCTCCGAGCAGGCGGTACGGGAACTTTTTGCCCGCGCCCGCCAATGCGCCCCCTGTGTCATCTTCATCGACGAGATCGACACCCTCGCCCCGGCGCGGGGAAGCTACTCCGGGGATAGTGGGGTCAGCGACCGCGTTCTGGGGCAGCTGCTGGCAGAGCTGGACGGGATCCGCCCCAGCCAGGGGGTGTTGGTGGTGGCCGCCACCAACCGCAAAGCCAGTTTGGATCCCGCCCTCACCCGGGCCGGCAGGTTGGAGCTGCACCTGAGCGTGGAGCTGCCGGATCGCAGCGGGCGACGGGAAATTTTGGCCGTTCACAACCGCAAGCGTCCCCTAGGGCCTGATGTGGACTTACAGGGGTGGGCCGAGCAGACCGAAGGTTGGAGTGGTGCCGACCTGGCCCTGCTCAGCAACCGCGCCGCCATTGCCGCCATCCGCCGCCACCGCGCCACTTCCGAGACGGTGGATGCCAAAACCCTGGTCATCCAACAGGAAGACTTCTGTCGAGCCTTTGCCGAGCTGCAGCAGCAACGCCAAGCCGGCTGATCCCAGCCTGAGGGCTATTCCCATCACGCCAGCGGCTCGGAGCACCTTCAAACTTTCAAAATCAAAAGACTGGGATCCCTTGCCATTCTGGTTGGCTGTGGGCGTGGGCTGACTCACCGCAGGTGCGGGGGGTGGGAAAGATCTTGCCGGGGTTGGCGATGTGCTGGGGGTCGAACACCTGCCGCACCCATTGCATGCTCTCCAGATCCGCAGGCGTAAACATTTCCGGCATGTAGCAGCGTTTGTCTGCCCCGATGCCATGTTCGCCGGAGATGCTGCCCCCCAAGCGCACGCAGAGCTTGAGGATTTCGCCCCCCAGTTTCTCCACCTGCTCCAGGGATCCCGGCACTGACTCGTCGTAGAGGATCAGGGGATGCAGATTGCCATCGCCGGCGTGAAACACATTGGCCACCGGATAACCGTACTCACGGCTGAGGCGCTCGATTTCCTTCAAGACAAAGGCTAGCTGGCTGCGGGGGATCACCCCATCCTGGACATAGTAGTTGGGGCTGAGCTTGCCCATGGCGGCAAATGCTGCCTTACGTCCTTTCCACACCCGCGCCCGCTCTTCCGGGTCGGATGCGACTTGCACCTGTCGCGCCCCATTTTTGAAGCACAGCGCCCTCACCTGTTGGCTGGCTTCTTCCACCTCCAGTTCCAGCCCATCCACCTCCACCAACAAAATGGCCGCCGCATCCCGCGGATAGTAGCCCAACTGCACCACATCCTCCACGGCATTGATGCTGAAGTTGTCCATAATCTCCAGGCCGGCGGGGATGATCCCGGCAGCAATGATGTCGGAGACGGTGGATCCCGCCGCTTCCACACTGTCAAAGTCTGCCAGCAAAACCTGCACTTGAGCCGGGGCCTTGAGCAAGCGCAGGGTAATCTCGGTGGCAATGCCCAGGGTGCCCTCGGATCCCACAAACAGCCCCACCCAGTCGTAGCCGGGCATCTCCGGGATCTTGCCTCCCCAGCACACCACCTCCCCATCCGGCAGCACCACCGTCAGGCCGAGAATGTGGTTGGCTGTTACGCCGTACTTGAGGCAGTGGACACCGCCGGAGTTCTCCGCCACATTACCTCCGATGGAGCAAACCGACTGGCTAGAGGGATCCGGCGCATAAAAGTAGCCTTGGGCGGCCACGGCCTGGGTAATCCAAGTGTTAATAACCCCCGGCTGCACCACCATGCAGCGGTTGTCCAGGTCGATTTCCAGGATCTGCTTCATCAGGGTGGTGGCGATGACGACGCTATTTTCCACCGGCAGGGCTCCCCCTGAGAGGCCCGTACCGGATCCCCGCGCCACGAAGGGCACCTGGTAGCGGCTGCACAGCTTCACCGCCTGCGCTACCTCTTCTGTTGTGCGGGGCAGCACCACCAGCGCCGGCCTTTGCCGGTAGCTGACCAGCCCATCGCATTCGTAAACCAGCAGCTCCTCCGGCTTGCTGATCACCCGCTGGGGATCCAAAATCTTTTTGAGCTCAGCCGTCAGCCTAATCCAGTCGAAGGTGAGGCCGGTTTGCAGAGGATGAGAAGAAGTTTTTGCGCTGGCAGTGCGAAGCACTTTCATAACAGTAGGCTCAGCAGGAGTTTGGGAGGGGGATATTGTCACTATAGTCTTGCTGGCTCCAACAGATAGTCCATGCAGCCCAACTCCCCCAGCGCCGAACAAATCCTCAACCAAGTGCGGCAGCTCTACGAGCTCTACCCTTTCCCCCCGCAGCCCGTCGGCACTGTTCCCCCGCCGGGGTGGAATTGGCGCTGGAGTTGGCCCCAGGCCCATGCCTTTTGTACGGGATCCCATCCGGGTCGGCGCAAGGTGCGCATTCTGGATGCGGGCTGTGGCTCGGGAGTGGGAACAGAATACATTGCCCACCAAAACCCCAACGCAGAAATTTGGGCCTTTGATCTGAGCAGCCGCGCCCTGGAGATTGCCGAGGCCCGTTGTCGGGCTTCCCAGGCACCGCCGGTGCAGTTTCGCCAGCTCAACGTCTACGACATCGACCAGCTGCCGGGGCAGTTTGACTTCATCAACTGCGTGGGCGTGCTCCACCACCTGCCCGATCCGCTAGCGGGGCTGCAGGCTTTGGCCGGCAAATTGGCTCCCGGCGGGCTCTTGCACCTGTTTGTGTATGGTGAGCTGGGCCGCCACGAAATCCGCCTCATGCAAAAGGCCATCCGCCTGCTGGTAACGGGTTCTGAACACCAGACCCTTGCCTCGGCGGAGCAATTGCAGAGGGGTCTCCAGGTGGGCCGCCGCCTTTTCGAGATCTTGCCGGAAACCAACCGCATCCAGCAGCAAGAACGGGCCCGCTGGGCCATCGAGAACGTGGACGACGAATGCTTCGCCGATATGTACCTGCACCCCCAGGAAGTGGACTACACCATCGAGACTCTGTTTGAATTAATCCGGGCTTCCGGACTGCAGTTTCTGCGCTTTTCCAACCCGGAGTTTTGGCGGCTGGAACGGGTGTTGGGCCAAGACGAGGCCCTGCTGGCTCAGGCGGCTCAGCTGCCGGAACCGGAACGCTATCGCCTGATCGAGCTGCTGGATCCGGTGGTAGCCCACTACGAGCTGTTTCTCGGCAAGCCCCCCATCCGCTGCTGGGAATGGACAAGCCCGGAAAGTGTAGCATCAGCCATTGCCCACCTCAGCCCCTGTCTGGGCCTGTGGCCGGGGCGGAGCATTTTCAACTACGCTTACGAAGCCATCTCCCTGAGCGAAGAAGCCTTCGCCTTTCTCCAACAGGTGGACGGGATCCGCACCGTCCAAGAGATCCAGGCTGGCCTAGAGTGCCCCCTGAGCTTTGAGCAACTGCAACGCTTGCTGCGCTGGCAAGTGCTGCTGCTGGAGCCTCAAAACTCAGTCTCCTGAGAGTTTCTCGACCCCTTTCCCTTGCCTCAGCGGGACGAACCTTGGCATTTGCCCTCTTGTTCTTCTATGGCTTATCCTAGAAAGCTGTGACCTTTAGCTCTGGCCCCGCATATTCTGGGGTTGTCATCATGCCCAAAATCAAAACCCGCAAGGCAGCAGCCAAGCGCTTCCGCCTGACCGGCAGCGGCAAGTTTATGCGTCGCAGGGCCGGGCACAACCACTTGCTGGAGCACAAAACCAGCAAGCGCAAACGCAAATTGGCCGGTGTGGCCCTGGTGGACAAGCGGGATGTGGTCAATGTGCGCCTGATGTTGCCCAACACCCACTAGCCGGGATCCCGCTCGCGCCGGCAAGAAGATTTCAGGGGCCGGCATTGGCGACAGCAGTTCCGATCCCGTTAGCAGGACGGAGTGCTTCTACCCTTCAGTTTGAGTTTGTTCAAGTTCCTATTGAGTTACTGCCATGAGAGTCAAACGGGGCAATGTCGCCCGCAAGCGCCGCAAAAAGATCCTCAAGCTGGCCAAAGGCTTTCGGGGAGCTGGTTCAAAGCTGTTCCGCACCGCCAACCAGCAGGTGATGAAGGCTTTGCGCAGCGCCTACCGGGATCGCCGCCGCAAGAAGCGGGATTTTCGTCGCCTATGGATTACCCGCATCAACGCGGCCACCCGTGCCCAGGGCCTGCGTTACCACGAGTTCATCGATGGTCTCAAAAAAGCCAATATCCAGCTCAACCGCAAAATGTTGGCCCGCTTGGCTTTCCTGGATCCAGAGGCCTTTACCTGGGTGGTGGAGGCAGCGCGCCAGTCTCGCGCCTCCTGAGGAGGTTCCGACGGCTATCCAGAAGTCCTTCCTGGCAGCCATTCTGGCCCTCGCCTGCCTGGGGGGAGGGATCCCTACTGTGGCTCGTCCTTGGCCGGAGATTGTGGATTCTGGACGGCTGCGCGTTGCCATAAAAGACAACTTGAGGCCGCTGGGGTTTCGCACTCCCCAAGGGGATCTGCAGGGGTTTGAGATCGAGCTGGCTTGTGAGCTGGGATCCCGGCTGTTGGGCTCGGCAGAGGCTGTGGAGTTGGTGCCGGTCTCGAATGTAGAGCGGCTGCAGGTGCTGGCTGACGGCCAGGTGGATTTGGCCATTGCTCAGATCGGCATTACCCCGGATCGGGCGCGCCAGGTGGAGTTCACTTCTGCTTACTATCAGGATGGCCCCAGCTTGGTTGTGGCTCGTTCCCACAACTGGGAAAGCTGGTCGGACTTGCGGGGCGGTCGCGTTGCAGTCTTGCGCGGTTCCAGCGCCATTCCCCTGCTGAATCGATACCTGCCAGGGGTGGAGTTGGTGCCTGTCGATTCCTACCGAGAAGGGGCGGAACTGCTCCTGAAAGGGGCGGTGCAGGGGTGGGCAGCAGATCGCTCGGTGCTGGCAGGGTGGCTAGCAGAGCATCCCCGTCGCGAAAGCGCTGCGGAGCCACAGTTTCAATTTCTGGGATCCCCCTTGGCAACGGTGGGGCTGGGCATTGCCATGCCCAAGGGGCTGCAGCACGCCGAATTGCGGCTGCGGGTGCGCCGAGAACTGGAGAATTTGCGGGCTGAGGGCTGGCTGGCAGAGCGGGCCAGAGCCTGGGGGTTGCCCTAAAGTTGAGGATACTCCCTACTGATACATTTACGCTGAACACTGCTGAACATCACTGTTCAACTATGCAGCGATAGCATTCTGTTTGTTTCCAAACAGAATGGCGGTATCCCGCAAAGCTTTGAGTAGAATACCCAAAGCGCAGTTTCCGTGTCGTCTTACTACCAATTTTCTGCTTTGCTTTGGCTACCATGTTGGCAGACTCGAAGGTAAACAGAAAGATCAACTGGTAGTAATCCGTACTGAACATATTATACATTATTTTCAGTATAGTTGAGCTTATTATTGACTAGAGTCATGCTCTTTGTCTCTCTTGGGAAGATTTCTCTCTTGAGCAGAAAGGCGGGCTCAGTGCAGAAAGTGACGTATGCCGGTGCAAACCATGGCAATACCGGCAGCGTTGGCAGCAGCAATGGAATCGGCATCGCGGATGCTCCCCCCCGGCTGGATGATGGCGCGGATCCCTGCTTGGGCAGCCATCTCCACGCTGTCGGCAAAGGGGAAGAAGCCATCGCTGGCCAAAACAGCTCCTGCTGTTTGGGATCCCGCCTGCTGGAGAGCGATCTCCGCTGCTCCCACCCGATTCATTTGTCCGGCTCCGACGCCGAGCGTCTGCCTCTGCTTGGCGACGACAATGGCGTTGGATTTCACATGTTTGCAGACTATCCAGGCAAATTCCAGATCCGCCCACTCCTCCGGTGTGGGCTGGCGCTGGGTGACCACTTGCCAAGAAGGGGGGCTGTCGGTTTGCGTCGGTTCCTGGTCGCGACAGCGTTGCAGAGCAACAGGTGAATCGGCGTCTTGCACCAGAAAGCCCCCGGCCAGGGTGCGGATTGTTTGGGCAGGCCCCACACACAAGTCCGGCAAGATCAAGACCCGCAAGTTCTTTTTGACTGACAGTAGCTCAGCCGCTTCTGGAGTGCAATCGGGAGCCACCACACACTCCAAAAAAGGCTCCACCAGCCGTCGGGCGGTCTCTGCGTCCAAGGGTTGGTTGAGGGCGACGATGCCCCCAAAGGCCGAAACTGGATCAGCAGCCAGGGCAGCCTCGAGGGCGGCAGCCGGCGATGGGCGAATGGCCACCCCGCAGGGGTTGTTGTGCTTAACCACCACCGCCACCGCTTGTTCAGGTTGCAAGAACTCCCTCCGAGCAGAGCCAGAAGACACAGAGCCCTTCCCGTCAGTGGGCCGCGTCGCATCAGCATTGCGGAGTAACAAGGTTAACTCTGCCGCCAGGGCACGGGCCGCCTCCAGATCCAGCAGGTTGTTGTAGCTCAGCTCCTTCCCCTGCAACTGCTTAGCCCGGTGCCAGCCGGGGGCAGCCGGATCCGTCACATACCAAGTGGCAGCTTGATGGGGATTTTCCCCGTAGCGCAGGCGTTGCCACAGGATCCCTTGCAGTTGAAACCTGTCTTCAGCGGCAGCTGCGGAGGACTGGGAGGGACCTGCTAGCTCCAGGCGAGCCAGGTAGGTGACGATGGCGCGGTCGTAGGCCAGCACCTGCTCAAAGGCCCGACGAGCACACTGGAAGCGAAACGCCAGCCGCTCTGTTTCCCCATAGGCCCCGGAGAGCAGTTGCAAATACTGGGGGTACTGGCTGGGATCCGTCAGCACCGTAACGTAGGGATAATTTTTGGCTGCCGCCCGCGCCAAAGTGGGCCCGCCGATATCGATCTGCTCAAAAGCTTCCTCCAGAGACACTCCTGCCTGGGCCACTGTCTGTTCAAAAGGGTAGAAGTTGACCACCACCAGTTGGATGGGAGGGATCCCCAGCGCCTCTAGGTCTGCCCGGTCTTCGCTGCATTCCAGGCGGGCCAAAATGCCGCCGTGGATGCGGGGGTGCAGCGTCTTCACCCTTCCCCCCAAGATTTCCGGCGCGCCAGTGTGGGCAGAGACAGGGGTGACCGGGATCCCAGCTTCTGAGAGCGCCTTGGCGGTTCCTCCACTGCTGAGCAGTTGAAAGCCATGATCCTGGACAAGGGCTTGGGCCAGCGGGATCAGTCCGGTTTTGTCGGACACGCTCAACAAAGCCAACGGTACAGAATCCTGGTCGCGACAGGGTTGCGGAGCAACAAGGGACATCGGACGGCGTTACCCAATAGAGATTCAGAGGAAAAAGCTGGCCAGCGCTCTCACAGCATACCCCGAAAGCTGGACCCTCTTGTCCAGCCACCTGGTTCATATCGTTCGCATCAGCGGTGCGGAGCACAATGGTGTTCAAAAGTGAACAGAGCCCGTTCGCGCTGCTCGGACGGAGTCCTCTCAGGAATAGTCTGCTTCGCCTCTAACCTGATCCTGCCGAGCCTGTTCCCGCTCCCGGTTAAGGCGGGCCACCTGGGCCTCCAGATCTTGAATACGGTGCAGCAACTGCTCGATTGCACGCCCCACCGGGTCAGGCATGAGATGGTGATCTAGGTCAATGCCATGGGCGGGGATGCGGCGTTGATGGGGTGGGATGACCGCACGGCCTGGGATCCCGACCACCGTCATGCCGGGAGCCACATCCTGAATCACGACCGCGTTGGCTCCGATACGAGCTTTTTCCCCAATGCGAACCGGCCCCAGAATCTTTGCCCCCGTGCCGACAATCACCCCATTTTCCAGGGTGGGATGACGTTTGCCCTTGTTCCAAGAGGTACCCCCCAAGGTGACCCCGTGGTAGAGGGTAACATCATCGCCAATTTCTGCCGTCTCACCGATCACCACCCCACAGCCGTGGTCAATGAAAAAGCGCCGCCCAATCTTGGCTGCCGGGTGGATTTCAATCAATGTGAAAGAACGAGCCAAGAAGCTGAGCAGCCGCGCTAGGAAAAACCAGCGCCGTTTCCACAGCCAGTGGGCGATGCGGTGCAAAAACAGAGCATGCACACCGGGATAAGTGAAGATGACCTCCCAGCGATTGCGTGCTGCCGGATCCCGATCGAAGACACAATCAACATCCTCCCAAAATTGCTGCCAGAACCCCAGTTTTGGCTCCGGCTTGCCAGCAGGGAGAGAATTGCCCTCCCCCGTTTTGGGGCTTTCCACCGCCGACTGCTCGGCCTCCGTCAGCATGAATGGTCTCCGTTTAGGAACCTCCACTCCCCTTTTAGCACTTTTTGCCGGCAGCAAGGAGAGATCTCCAATCGCGCCAAGGGAGCTCCTCGCGCAACTCTCCACTGGGTCGAGCTCAAGCAAATTGCCTTCTGCCCTAGCCTTTACTCAACTGCTGAGCCACCAGTTCTCCAATGGCTTGCGCGGCTCCCGGCCTTCCCCCCAGCCGCTGCAGTTCTGTCTGCATTTGCTGACGGCGCTGGGGATCTTCCAACAGAACTCGCATTTGTGCGGCCACGGCCACCGGGCGCAAGTGGCCCCGCAACTCTGGCACCACCTCTCGCCCTGCCCAGATGTTCGGCCAAGCCAAGTGACCTAGCCAACGCAGAGCAATTCTGTTGACGGCGCGGGCCAGCCAAGTGCCCAAGCCTGGAAGGCGGGTCAACAGGCCAAGAATCCCATCCCAGGCGCGCATTGCCTCCAGCTTGTTGGTAGGGATCACCACAACCATCGGCACCCCCAAATAGGCCAGCTCGGCGGTGTTGGCGCCAATGGTGGTCAGACAGAGATCACAGTTGGCCAGCACAGAATAGGCAGGGAAGCTTGTCCACAATTGCACCGTGCTGCCAAAGGGGGTAACAAACTGGGATCCCAGATTGGTCTGCTCCAGAATGGCTGAGGTGCCATAGATCAAAGCCATATCGGGATTGAGCTTGGGATGGGCATAGGCTGCCAACGACTGGGGGGTTTGTCCTGGGGCCACCGGGATCACAAAGCGGACATTCGGCAGCATCTGTCGCAGCTCATCGGCCACAGCCAACACCAATGGCACCCCCAAGGAGAGCTTGGCTGGCTTGGAGCCTGGGAGCAGCCCCACCTGATAGTGGGTGCGGTTCTCATCGCTCAGACGCTGCCAGCCGCGCGGTAGCAATTCTTCAAAGGCCTCCGGCCCGCTTACGCGAAAGGCCTCCGGCCCGCTTACGCGAAAGGCCTCCGGCCCGCTTACGCGATCGGTGAAGCGGTTCCCCACTCTCTCTGGCGCAGTTCTTACAGGCTCCCCCTCGCCGATGGAGCTGGGAGATGCATCTTGGAGCAGGCCAAAGGCTTGGGTTGGGGAAGAAAAGCCTGCCGTGGGTTTGGAGGCAGCGGCAGGAGATCTGCTGCCAAGCCAGCCGGAAAGCGGCACCCCCGGCAAATAGACAGCGCTGGCCACGCCATCCGCCATCAAGTCCCCGACAACGTGCATCTTGTGGGCCCAAGGGTGGCCCAGCAGCCGTCCGCCATCGTAGCGGCGTTTGATGGCCTCGGTTCGCACGGCGAAAGCATGTACCCAAGGCCGCCAACGGGGTTGATGCTCAGCATAGACCACCAGCCGATAGCGCAAGCGGCGAGCAATCCAGACGGCAAAAAACTGATCCCCCCCCAGAAACAGCACCACCCCTCGCTTGGCCCAATCCCAGGCTTCTTCGGTTTGGCCAGTAAGCAAAAAAGCCAGAAAAAAATCGGGATCCTGCACCCGATCCACGTCGACGAACGCTTGCGCTATCTTCATCTCTTGCCCGGAAGCATGGGGGCAGGGGGACAGCACCAGGGAGAGGCGTGCCTGAGGCAGTTGCTGGCGCAATTCCATCACCACCGGACGCACCCAGGTGGTCAGCTCTCCAGGGCCGTTTGAGAGAATAAGAATGTCATAGGGAGGCTCACCGCTGCTCAGTGGGGCCATCGGAGGCTGGGATCCTGCAATTAATCGTCTCATTCTACCGTTTGCCCATGGCCCTGGGCCGATTCCTGCCAGTCCGGAGATTTGTCGGGATCCCTTCCCAAAGAGGCAGCCCCAGCGTCGGCTGAGGGGCAAGGCGTTCTTCAGAGAGGCATCTGGCCATGCGAGAGGCCAAGGGATCCTTTAGGCCAGCAGGGACCCGCCGATCATCCCCGCCAGCAGAATAAACCCTTGCACCACATTTTGGCCGAAGATGGCCAGGTACAAGGTGGGAGAGGCATTCCTTTGGTGGAGCTGCCAGGTTTGCCGGCCCCAGAGGACGCTGGCGATGGCCCAACTGACAAAATAAACTCCATGCAACCGTAGGCTGATCCCCACCCCCAACAGCGCGATGGCAGTGCCCAAAAAAAATAGCCCCACCGCCGTCGGCGTCCGCTGCCCGAAAAAACGGGCGCTGGAATGGATCCCGGCCCGCTCATCGTCCTCCCGATCCGCAAGAGCATAGACGGTATCAAATCCCAGTGTCCACAACACCGTGGCCAGCCACAGCCAGCCCAGCCCCTCTTCCCACAGGGGTGTGTTGGCATCTTGGCCGCTCACCGCCGTCCAACTGATGAGCACGGCAAATCCCCACGCCAGAGCCAGCACCAACTGCGGCACCGGAAACACCCGCTTGGCCCCTGGATAGAGCAGAATTACCGGCACCGCCGCCACACAGAGGGCAAAGCTAACCGGGTTGAGAAACAGCGCCAGCCCTGCCGCACAGGCCAAACTCACCACCGCCATCAGGATCCCGACGCCAACGGTCAACTCCCGGCTGGCCAACGGGCGATGGCGGGTGCGCTCCACCAGCGGATCCAAATCTCGATCCCAAAGATCGTTGATGACACAGCCCGCTCCGCTGGCGGCCAAACTGCCCAGAATCAGGATCCCGACCAACGGCCAAGGGGGCGTTCCCCGTCCGGCCAAAAAAGCTCCCCACAGCGCCGGGATCATCAAAATCAGTCGCCCTGCCGGCTTGTGCCAGCGCAACAGCCGCAGAATGGCTCCGCCAGTGGCCCAGAGTGCAGAAGGGGAAGCAGACATAACCGGTTTCCGGCCAATCGCGACAGCGGGACGGAGTCCTTAAAGCGTGAGTTGCCGTTCGCGGGAGGGGTGCAGAGCACCATGAGGCGTGGGTAGGGGCGGCTCCACATTAGAGATCTTAAATCAATCATCCTGAATTGCAGGTTTTTGGAATCCTTTCGGTTCCATTCGCCGTCTCAAGGCCCTGTGCAAGTCAGTCCGCCCCTGTTCTCTTTATTGGCCTGCCCTGGAAGTTTGATATCCTATCGGGGGGCTGCTGTTGACGGTGGCGGCACTTGCCCTTCTCACCCTGTGAGGCAGTGATTGCTACGTGACGCTTCCGCGTTCGTGACGGCGGTGCGGAGCACTTGCGTGCAGGCGCAACGGAGTTCTGTATGGAAGCAACCCTCTCCATGACCGGTCCACTTCCTCAAGCCAAGGAAGCTGCTTCCCATCTGGAGACCCTGCTGGTGGTGGATGACGAGGATGCCATTCGGGAAACGGTTGCCCTGGCTTTGGAAGAGCAGGGGTATCAGGTTTTACAAGCCGCTGATGGTCGGCAAGCCCTTGAGATGGTGCATACGGTTGAGCGGCTGGATTTGATGATCTTGGATTTGATGTTGCCCAGCTTGAACGGTCTGGATCTGTGCAGGCTGCTGCGCAGGGAGGGCAACACGATTCCCATCCTGATGTTGACGGCCAAAAGTAGCGAAACCGACCGCGTGGTGGGCTTAGAGCTGGGAGCTGACGATTATCTGACCAAGCCCTTTGGTATGCGGGAGCTGATCGCCCGCTGTCGTTCGGTGTTGCGTCGGCAACAACTGGCCCAAGCCAGCGATGCCACGGTGCTCCGCTACGGGGATCTGTGCATGTTTACTCAGGAGTGCCGCGTGTTGGTGCGGGGCGTTGAGGTGAGTTTTTCCCCCAAAGAGTTTCGCCTGTTGGAGCTGTTTATGTCCAACCCCCGCCGCGTTTGGACGCGGGAGCAGCTTCTGGAGCGCGTCTGGGGATCCGACTTCATGGGCGACAGCAAGACCGTCGATGTACATATCCGCTGGCTGCGGGAAAAATTGGAGCTGGATCCCAGCAACCCAGAGTATTTGGTGACGGTGCGCGGCTTCGGCTATCGCTTCGGCTAGTCTTTTTGCTGGCCACGCCACCGGCGGGCAAAAGAGAGCGCCTCGGCACGAGTTTGAATCTGCCCCCAAGCCTGCGCCTCCTGGAGGTCTTGCAGCAACTGGCCTACCCAGGGGCCGGGTTTGGCCCCCAAGCTGTGCAGCAGATCGCGGCCATCCAGCAGGGGCACCAGATGGGCCAGGGGATCCTGGGGGTCTTCGTAGCGTTTGAGCCAAGACTCCAGCTTTTGAGGGTCGCCGCCCGTAGCCACCGCCAACAGCGCCAGGCCACCGAACAGGGATCCCGCCTGTTGATAAAGCCGCCACTGTTGCGCAGGGGTGGGGGAGTCCGTCAGGAGAAGCTGAAGCTGAGGCAGAAGATGGTGTAGCTTTTGGATGGCCCGCATTTCCGCTCGGCTGAAGCGCAGCCGCTCCAGCTCGGTTTCCACCCTTTCTGCCGTTCGCGTCAGCAAGACAGAGTCCTCAGTTCCCGCTGGATCCCACAACAAGGCCGCCAGCACCACTGCCAACAGCCTGCCGCGCCCTTCGCGTGAGGATGTCAAGGGCTGGGCCAGCTCTGCCAGCGTGCGGGGATAGAGCGGTTGCCAGCGCCCGGCCCACTCCCACACGGCCTGAGCTTGAGGGAAGCCCGGACTTTCCGGCTTCAGGTGGGGCAGCCAAGCCTGCAGCAACCCCGCCGCCACCGCCGCCTGTAGGTGAGCCAGCCCTGGGATCCCTGCCTCCAACAGGGCCACTATCTCTGCCCGCACCCGTTCTGCCGCCACATTCGCCAAAAGGGGGGCCCGCTCCCGGATTGCCTCTTGCGTAGCCGGATCCAGCACAAACCCCAGTTGAGCCGCCTGTCGATAACCCCGCAACAGCCGCACCGGATCGGCGCTGAGGTTGTCGGGGTGTACCATGCGCATCCGGCTCTGGCGAATATCGGCTTGTCCGCCTGTGGGATCCAGCAGTTGCTCCCTTTGCAGATCCAAGGCCAGGGCATTGCAGGTGAAGTCCCGCTGCCTCAGATCCTCCTCAGGGGTGGATCCCGCCTGCAGCCCCACGTCCACGGTCAACTTTGCCAACACAATGCGGGCAATCTGCCGTTCGGGATCCAACACCACAAAGCCCGCCCCCAACCGCCGTGCCACTGCCGCTGCCCAGCCCACGGGATCCACAGCGCACATCAGGTCCAAATCCACCGACGCTGAGGACTCCATCCCACCGTCGCGAGCGGGATCTCCAGCAGCACAGCTCCGCAGCCAAGCCAGGTAAGCATCCCGCAGGGATCCCCCTACCCAATAGCTTTTCTGCGGCAGCCACTCTTGGGGGAAAGGCAGCCGTTGGTAAAAATAGGTCAGCAGCCACTTCGTCAGCAAGGCTTCGCTCGGGCTTAGGGTCATTCCCAGTCAAAACTCCATGAAGATGAGACACCTGGGGTGGTAGGAGAACGCTTCTGGGGGTATGAAGTCAGCGTCCTCGTCTGGTCGCGTCAGCGTTGCAGAGCAACAATGAGCAGAGCAACAATGAAATGCCCGGAGTTTTTCCCTACCGCTCCAGCAGCGAGCCGCCCACAGCAGCAGGGACAAAGGCAGGAGCTGCCAAGCCCGGAGTGAGCAGATGAGGCCGCACCAGCGCCGCCAAGCCAGCAATGAACAGAGGGTCGGTATTTAAGGCGGGCACACGGCGAAAATCGGCAATCCCAGCTCGATGGGCCAGTTCCCGATACTCGATGTCAATCTCCTGCAGGGTCTCGATGTGCTCCGACACAAAGCTAATCGGCACCACCAGCAACTGTTTCACGCCTTGGGATCCCAACTCCAGGATGACCCGTTCGGTATAGGGTTGCAGCCACCGCACCGAACCCACCCGGCTTTGATAGGAGAGGGTGTGGTCATTGGGGCGTCCCACCTGCTTCCAGATCAGCCGCACGCAGGCTTCCATTTCCCGTTGGTAGGGATCCCCGGCCTCGGTGACATAGCTTTCGGGAATGCCGTGGGCGCTGAACAGCACATGCACCCCTTCGGGCTCGGCAAATCCATCCAACTGTTCCCGAATTGCTCTGGCCATCGCCTGCACGTACTGAGGCTGATCGTACCAGGAGTAGATCTGGCAGCGCTCGATGCATGCCAGCTCCGGATCTTCAGCCCAGAGCCGATCCAGCAGCTTAAAGCTGGATCCCGTCGTGCTGATGGAATACTGCGGGTAGAGCGGCAGCACCACCAAGCGGGTGATCCCATCCGACTTGATCTGCTGCACCACCGACTCGATCAACGGATGCCAGTAGCGCATGGCAACATACACCGGCACGTCATAGCCCTCAGCCACCAGGTGGGCCTGCAGTTCTCGCGCTTGCTCAGCAGTAATGCGCCGCAAGGGGGATCCCCCCCCAATGGCCGCGTAGTTGCGGCGGGATTTTTCGGCCCGCAGTGTGGAGATGGCCCAGGCGAAGGCCCGCTGCAAGAAGGGAAACGGCAGCCGGATCAGCTCGGGATCGGCAAACAGATTGTAAAGAAAGGGCTGCACATCGGCCTGGGTCTCTGGCCCCCCCAAGTTCAGTAGGAGCACGCCGCTTTTGGACATAACAAGGCTCATTGCGTTGGCGGTGCGGAGCACCATGTTCTTCTTTATCCACTATCCCACAGCGGGAAAGTGACCTTAAGTTTTTTTGCAGTCTTTCTCAGCTTTCCCCTCAGGAGAAACCACCCGCACCCAAACCTACAAGTCCAATCCGGAGACTCCGTCCCGCTGTCGCGAACAAAGTCCAAAAAGGGATCCCCACCCACTGCAGGGATCCCCGGCATCAACACCCCATTGCCGCTAAGGAGCAGAGCGCTGTCAGAACTCTTGACCGCGGTAAACCCGCTGCAGGGCCGGAGTGACGGGGTAGCGATCAATATCGGCCAGGCTCAACTTCAAGCGCAGCGTATTGAGGAGTTTCCAGTAGGGGGGCACAAAAGCCTTTTCAGGGATGGGTTGGACGGCAGGAGAGGGATCCCCAGGTCGGGCAACCGTCTCCATGGGGCAGCCGCGGTAGCGGAGCGGACGGGATCCGAGGTTAGCTGAGCGCAGATCTCGGCTGGGATCCACCGTCAAGCCGCGAAACTGGATCGCCCCCGGACGAGAGGCTTCCCGATAGCGCAGATAGCCTGCCCACACCTGGGCAATCCACTCCGGCAAAGCTTCGGGCCGAATGTGATAGCGCTCCGGCAACAGACGGTCGTTGAGAAAACCCATCAGCCCAGACCAAACTTGCCAGACAAAAGCTCCGACGATGCGAGCAGCGGGAGACGATGAAATCTTCATGGTGGAAGCTGAAAAATGTAGAGAACCTGAAAAACCGGTGATGCAGCCAGAATTTGCCGTTGATTATATCAGCCCAGATGCATCGGAACGCTCACCCTGAACCTTTTGGCCTCGAGTTTTTCTGCTCACTGGAAAGCAGAAGCCGGCTTGCGGCCAAGCGCGTTGAGCCACCCAAATCCATCGACTACAATAGGCCCAAGGCTTGGGTGTTGCTTTCTCTCTCTGAATCTTTAGCTGGTGGGGATCCTGGAAGCGCACCGACAAGCAAACTTCACTTCAATGACCACTGCACCTAATAGGGATCGACGGATTATGACCTGGCGCGGCGACATCACTCCCATCAATCGGCTGTGGGGATCCCTTCCCTACCTTTTGCCTTTGGTATCGGCTCTGCCCTTGGGCTTTTTGCCCTCTGGGTTGTTTCAATCTCTGCCAGGGCTGATCCCCATTTTTGCGCCTCTGTTTCGTCTGGTGCCCCTGGCCACGGGCTGGCTGGGAATGGGGGTGTCTTTGGCTCTCCTGTTCCTGGTGATCCGCAACACCCGCGTAGCCCATTTTGTTCGCTTCAACACCATCCAGGCGCTGTTGCTCAACATTGCCTTGTTCTTGGTGCAGGTGCTGATGCAGGTGTTCGGCATGCTCTTCGGCAGCCTTGGTCTGGCGGCGATGGTCAGCATTTTGGCCACCACGGCTCTCTTGGGGGTGATTGCCATCACCGTCTACGCCTGGGTGCAAAACATTCGCGGCCACTACGCCGAGGTGCCGGTGCTCTCTGATGCCGCCTATGCCTGGATTCGCTACTAGTTGTCAAGTCCCTGAGGGCCTGGTTGCTACTTTGACGACCTCATCCATCAGCTCTCAAGAAGTGCGGGAGGCGGAGGTGCCGTCGGATTCGAGCTCTTCTATTGGCCAAACCCTCACCCACCTGGACGCCTCTGGCCGAGTACAGATGGTGGAAGTAGGAGATAAGCCCACGGTTGCCCGTTTGGCCACTGCCCAAGGGCAGGTACGCATGTCAGAAACGACTTTGCAGGCTATTCTGGCCGGTCAAGGGCCCAAAGGGAATGTGGTGGAAACGGCCCGCCTGGCTGGGATCATGGCTGCCAAGCGCACCGCCGATCTGATCCCGCTGTGTCATCCTCTCCCCTTGAGCAGCGTCACTGTGGATCTGAATCCGGATCCCCATCTGCCCGGCTTTCTGATCACCGCTACAGTGAAAACCAACGCCCAAACAGGGGTGGAGATGGAGGCTTTGACAGCAGTTTCGGTGGCTGCCCTCACCCTATACGACATGGCCAAGGCCTTGGAGAAGACGATGGTGATCGAACACATCCGGCTGCTGCGCAAGTATGGGGGGAAGTCTGGGCCTTTCGAGGCAGAGGATCGGGATAACGCCGAGAAATGCTGAAAGCTTTGCAACAACCAGAGAGGGGTGTTGGGCTAGGGTTGTTGGTGGGCATTGGGGTGCTGCTCTGGCCCATGCTGCACCAGGGATATCCCATCACTCATTCCACCCACTTCAACCTCAGTTGGGCCTTTCAGTATCAGCGACAGTTTTTCAGCGGGCAGTTCTACCCCCGCTGGCTAGAGTATTCCAACTTCGGCTACGGCAATCCTACCTTTGTCTTTTACCCCCCTCTGTGCATGGTGGCCCCTCTGCCGTTTCGCCTGCTGGGGCTGGATATGCCCGGATCCCTGGTGGCCAGCATGGGCTTGGCGATGGCAGTCTTTGGCGCAGGGCTGTATGCCCTTCTCCGGCAACTCATCCCCTGGGCTTGGGCTCTGGTTTTGGCTCTGGCGGGTATGGCCGGCCCCTATTGGCTGGTGGATATTTACCAACGGGGGGCAATGGGGGAAGTGTGGGCCATTGCTGTCTCTCCCTGGATTTTCTGGGCCTCAGTCCAGGTGATCTGCCGGCCCCAGTCCCTTTGGCCGATTGTGGCCTTAGCCATTAGCTATGGCCTGTTGGTGCTGTCTCATTTGCCAACCCTGCTGCTGTTTACCCTGGTTTGGCTGCCCCTGCCGTGGGTGCTGAGCCGTCGGGATCCCCTCTGGCCCAGGGTGGGGCGCTGCTACTTGGGGTTTGGGCTGGGGCTGGGGTGGACGGCGTTTTATCTGCTGCCAGCCTTTTGGGATCAGCGCCTCATCCAGGTGGAGTTGGTGAATTTTGTCGAAGAGTACATGCCCCAACATCGTTTGATGGTGAGTGGGCTGACCCGGCTCCAGCCGCAACTGACGCAGCACTGGTTTGAAAGCGGCCTGGTAGGGTACTGGATCTGGATGGTGGCCGTTGTCTTGGGTGTTGGAATCCTGATTCTCCCAACTTGGCTGGCCCGCAGGACAAGGGGGATGACCCCGATCCATTCCGCTCGTGCTGGCGAGACGGAGTCCCATGGTGCCTTAGAATCCTCTGCTCCCCTGGCCAAAGCCATCCTGCTCTACAGCTTGGGGGCCAGCTTGGTGGCCCTGCTGATGATGACGGATTTGCTGGGTTGGCTCTACGAGTGGATTTTGCCCCTGCGGCGCATTCAGTTTTCTTGGCGCTGGATGGCGGTGACGGCGGTAACCGTGCCCTGGCTGTTGGGATCCCTGGCCGCCTGGGGGTGGGGACAAAAGGGCTTGAGGATCCTCTTGATTGTGGGGATAGGTCTGGCCATGGGGATACAAAGCTGGCAGGGCTGGCAGGTCTTGTCCAGAGCCTGGTTTGACCCGCAAACCATCCAGACTTTTCAAGAGCTGTCTGCCGCCAAGCAATTTCCCAACGAGCCCCAGGAGCGACCGGGCATTGCTTTTCTCCACATGCACTGGCGCTTTCCCGACGGGCTGGCGCTGGTGGATGTGCTGGAGTACCGACCTCGCCAGGCAACGCTGCCCATGCCGCCCCCAGAGGTGGATCCGCTGCTGCGGTGGCAGGGGGACGTAGTGGATTTTGGACAAGAGCAAGGCAATCTGGAGCCACTGTTGGAAGTGGAACGGTGGAGCTATGGCTATCGTCGTTTTCGGGCCGTTAACCCCACTGCTCAGGATCGATGGGTAGTCCTGCGCACGTTTTACTACCCTGCTTGGTGGGTACAGGTGGATGGTCGCCTCACATCTGCCGAGCACAATGGACTGGGGCTGTTGCAGGTGCGGATCCCGCCGGGGGATCATCGCGTGCAGGTGCGCTATCTGGGTACTGCAGCCGAGTGGATGGGGTGGATCTTGACCGGCCTGACGGGGGTGCTGCTGGTGAAGCTGCGGCGGCTGCTTCGTTTGTTGAATTTGAACGGAGCGCGGAGACAAGAAACTCCAGAGGAGGTAACAGCATGCTGAGTCGCGTGGCCGATTCCATCTACTGGCTCAACCGCTACGTGGAGCGCGCCGAGAACATCGCCCGCTTCATCGATGTCAATCTCAACCTCATCCTAGACTTGCCCAGCGGTCCCGCCCAGCAGTGGGATCCCATTGTCTACACCACTGGGGATCAGGAGCTGTTTTACCAACGCTATGGCCAGGCAACCCAAGAAACAGTCATCCAGTTCCTGGCTTTTGATAGGGATTACCCCAACTCCATCCTTTCCTGTTTGCGGCTGGCGCGAGAAAATGCCCGTTCTGTGCGGGAGGTCATTTCTTCAGAAATGTGGGAGCGGGTCAACCGCTTTTATTTGATGGTCAAAGAAGCAGCTCAGCAAGGCCCCCACCTGAGTCAGCTCCACGATTTCTTCACGGAAGTGAAACTGGCCAGCCACCTATTCGCCGGGGTGATGGATGCCACCATGACCCACGGGGAAGGTTGGCACTTTGGCCAGATTGGCCGTCTTTTGGAGCGGGCAGACAAAACGGCGCGCATTTTGGATGTTAAGTATTTTATTTTGCTGCCCTCTCTGCAGTACGTGGGCACGGCTTTGGATGAGTTGCAGTGGATCGCCTTGCTGAAGTCGGCCAGTGCTTATGAAATGTATCGGAAATACAGCCGCCAACACCGCATCAATCCCAGAGAGGTGGCCTCTTTCCTGATTTTGGATCGGCAATTTCCCCGCTCCATTCAGTTTTGTCTTATTCATGCGGATCGATCCCTGCACCAAATCACCGGCACCCCAGCCGATACCTGGCGGGATCCCAGCGAGCGAGCTTTGGGCCGCCTGCGTTCTGAGCTGGACTACCTAACCATCGACGACATTATGGAGCAGGGCTTACATGAGTTTCTCGACAAATTGCAGCTACAAATGAACCACGTTGGCGATTGCATCTACGAAACTTTCTTTGCCACTCGCCCCTTGCAACCGTCTGAATCCTCTCTACTCTCTCAACGTCAAGCCCAACTGACATGAACGGCCTCGACTCTAAATGCAACGAGAAAAACAGGACACCTGGCCAATTGGGCTGGATCGGCAGCCGACGGGAGTAGATGAGGCAGCCTTTATTGCCGCCAATGTCACACTGATCGGCGATGTCCATCTTTCGGAAGCGGTGAGCATTTGGTACGGGGCTATCCTGCGGGGGGATCTCTCGCCCATTGTCATTGGCCGCCGCAGCAATATCCAAGATGGAGCCATTCTGCACGGGGATCCCGGACAGCCGACCCTGGTTGGCGAGGAAGTGACCGTAGGCCATCGAGCGGTCATCCACAGTGCCCACATCGAGGGGGGATGTCTGATCGGGATTGGGGCCATTATCTTGAACGGGGTCACCATCGGGGCAGGCAGCATGGTGGGAGCTGGAGCAGTGGTCACCCGGTCTGTGCCACCCCACTCTTTGGCGGCGGGGATCCCGGCCAAGGTTATCCGCACCCTCACCGAGGAAGAGGTCGAGCAACTGCGCCTTCACGCCCAGCACTACGTGGATCTGGCGCTTCAGCATGCCAGCTGCCTTGGTCAGTGGAGCAGATGTTCGGGCGAGCGGCTCTGAACCTATTTTGCAAGCCGTCTCTCAACAGCCGGGATCCACACAGAGCACCCAGGTATCTTTGCTGCCGCCCCCCTGGGAGGAGTTCACCACCAGAGATCCCTTCTTGAGGGCGACGCGGGTCAGCCCCCCTGGGTGAACATAAATGTCCTTGCCATAGAGGATGTAGGGCCGCAAGTCCACATGACAGGGTTCTAGACGGGGGCCTTCTCCCCGATCCACCAAGGTGGGCACGCGAGAAAGGCACAGGGTGGGTTGGGCGATGTAGTTGCGCGGCTGGGCGCGGATTTTCTCGGCAAAAGCAGACCGCTCTGCCGGTGTAGCCTGGGATCCCATCAGCATGCCATAGCCGCCTGACTCGTTGGCTGCCTTCACCACCAGCTTGTCCAGGTTTTCCAGTACGTACGCCTGATCCTTAGGATCCCAGCAGAGGTAGGTGGGCACGTTGGGCAAAATGGCTTCCTCTCCCAGATAGTAGCGGATCATCTGGGGCACATAGGCGTAGATCACCTTGTCGTCCGCCACCCCCGTTCCCAAAGCGTTGGCGATCGCCAGCCGCCCCGACCGGTAGACCTCAAACAGGCCGGGTACCCCCAAGAGGGAATCAGGGCGAAAAGCAAGGGGATCGATGAAGTCATCGTCGATGCGGCGGTAGATCACATCCACCCGCTGCAGCCCCTTGGTGGTGCGCATTTGCAAATAGCCATCGGCCACCACCAGATCCCGCCCTTCCACCAGCTCCACCCCCATCTGCTGGGCGAGGAAAGAATGCTCGAAGTAGGCGGAGTTGTAGATGCCGGGGGTGAGCACCACCACCGTTGGATTGGCCAGTTGCGGCACCAGGTTAAGCAGAGTATCCAACAAATGGCTAGGGTAGTCGTCCACCGGGCGGATCCCCATGGTGTTGAACAGGGAGGGAAAGGTGCTTTTCATCACCCGCCGATTTTCCAGCACGTAGGAGATTCCCGACGGACAGCGCAGGTTGTCTTCCAGCACGTACCAAGTTCCGTCCCGATCCCGCACCAAGTCGGTGCCGGTGACGTGGCACCAAATTCTCCCCGGCGGGTTGAGCCCCACACAGGGCCGCAGAAATCCCTTGGCCGTCTCGATCAGCTCGGCAGGGATCACCCCATCCTTAAGGATCTTCTGGTCGTGATAGACATCGTCGATGAACAGGTTGAGGGCGTGGATGCGCTGCTTGAGACCCTTCTCCAGCCGCTGCCACTCGGAAGCCGAGACGATGCGGGGAATGATGTCAAAGGGGAAAATTCGCTCCGTGCCCTGGCTATCGCCATAGACGTTGAAGGTTACCCCCATTTGAAAGAGGGCCGCCTGTGCTGCCGCTTGCCGCTGCTGCAGTTCCCCTTCTTCCAGAGAATGAATGCGCTCAATCAACGGGATCGCCTCAGGACGGGGCTGGTTACGCCCCAAAAACAGCTCGTCGTAAAACCCCTCGCCCGGGTCGTAGGCATCAAAACGCACGTCTGGGATCCCTGGAACGCTATCATCTTCTTCTACTTCTTCTACTGTTGGCGGCTCTGGATCTGCATAGTGTGCTTTCAGCTACTTTTAGCCTGGTAAAAAGAAAGGACTCCGTCCCGCTGACGCGAAAGGACTCCGTCCCGCGGACGGTGGGTTGGCCAAACCAGGGGGGGAGCTCTAGGGATCCACCACCTCAAAGGCCCACAGACCTCGCTCAGCAGGGATCCGGTGCAACCGTCCGCTGGGAAAACGCCGTTGCAGTTCTGCCCCTTGCTGATCCCATACCCACTCGTTCATGAACAGGGTAAACGGTGGCTCCAGCGCCTGGATGGGCAACACCTCAGGGGAAAACACCGCTACCTTTTGTTCCCGTCCGGCAAAAAATTGGATCCAGCTTTGCCAATAGTGGGGTTCCCCCCAGCCGAAATAGGGGTAGGCAGCGCTGGCGGCCAGATAGAAGCGGTAGTCGGGATCCCCTTGGCGAGCTGCCACATAGCGCCCGGTGGCCCCCACATCATTGCCTTGAGTCCAGCCCTTGAAGACAAAATCTCCGAAGATTGCCAAGTTCCATCCCCCAATCGCCAGGATCGCGCCCCCCATCGCCACCGCTAGCAACCAACCTCTTGCCTGAGATCCTGCCCACTCCAGAAGACCGCTCAGCGCCCGCAGGAGCACCTGGATCCCTTCTAGGGTGAGGTAGGCCACGAAGGGCAGAATGACCAGCAGGCGGGTGTAGTTGGGGGCTTTGGTGATGGCAAAGCTAAAGAGCAAGTAAAGAAACAGGAAACTGCCGATACAGAGCCAGTCGTGGGGTTGGCTGCGCTTCTTGAAAAGGCGGTAGAGGCCGGATCCCAGCCCCAGCCAGATCAAAGCCCCCGTCAAGGGATCCACAAAAGCATGGCCGTAGTTGGGATAGATGTAGCCGCGGTCGTGTTGGCTGCGGTCGTTGAACATACTCAGGCCGTTGAAGATGTTGCGCCAGACCGCCTCCTCTGGCGTAGCCGCATTCACCCACATCTGTTGTAACGCCCGCCCTTCCGGGAAAAAGAGAAATTGTTGGCGAGAGTACTCGGCGCTCACCGCAGGTGCTGTGACCGTGGCCACCAGAATGGGCCCAGCCACCAGAAAAAAGCCCAGCGCCGCGGGCACCGTCAGCTTAGCCAGGACCCAGAGGGGATTAGCTTGCTTGTTTTCTCCTCGGAGATCCTCCCGGCCCAGGAGCAGGTACAGAACTCCAAACAGCAACCCCAGCAGGATCACCACCCGCCCCGGCAAATAGCCGTAGAGGGAGAAAGCCGCCGCTCCTCCCCCCAGATAGAGCAACAGGGGATTTTTTTCCCGCACGCCCTTGAGGAGCAAGGCCAGGGCCGCACACTCCACCAGCACAATCAGGTTTTCCCGCATGGCCATGCGGCTGATGCCCAGCAAGGCGTGGTTGGATCCCAAGAGGGCCGCCCCCGCCAAAGCCAGCCGGGATCCCCAAAAAGCGCGAAAGAACCCATAGGCCACCAGAATGGTGACGACCCCGAAGGCGGCATGTACCGTGCGCACATTGAGCAGCGTGACTCCCCCCATCAGCCGCGTCAGGCCGCCGAAGAGGCTGAACATGAAGCGGGGGAAATAGAAATACTCCGGCATCAGCCCAAAGATATCGGGATAGCGCACCCCTGAGGCGCGACGGGCCATGGAGGTGATCACAATCTCGTCAGTATTGATCTGAAAAGGGATGTTGGGCAGGTCGTAGAGGTAGATCGGGGCAAAGACCAACACCAACAGCCCCAGGTGCAACAGCTCCTGTTGCCAGCGCAGCCGCGTCGGATCCCAAGGGGGTTGAGCCGGGGAAAACTGCGCCCAATACAACCCCACCAGCAGGATGCTCAGCAGCCAGAGGCCAATCTGCAGCACGTGGTAGCCGGACAGCCCGTACCAGAGAGTCAGGGCTATTCCCAAGCCCAAGCCGGATCCCAGCAGGGGCAGATGCCGGGAGGTCATCACCCTATCCCAAACCGCCATAGAACCGATACGACTGGAATCAGGAACGAATCGATCCCTCTCAGCCTACCAGGCGCAAGATGCTCGACAAAACCAGAACTCAGTCAGCGCCCTCCCCCCTAGTCTTTCTCCCAAGGGGCGAGGGGGAGATCAGAAAAGGTTGGAATCAAAACTTTGCCCCACCTGTTCTAGGGATCGCCAACAGGGATTCACAAAATCAATAACCCCGCATCGGCTCCGCCTCTGGCTCCAATTCCGGATCTATGAAGTTGGACGGATCGTAGAGGAAGCGGTTGACCTCGTCCTCAATGCGATAGATCTCGAAGGGCTCCAATTGTTTGCCAGTTCGCAAGGCCAGCAGGTAGCCATCCACTAGCAGACGTAGCTCATCGGTGCGCCGGTAGCCCCGCTGCCAGGTATCCACCAGAGCATCGGTCAAAGCCTGATAGTGCCGGATCAACTTTGGGTCTTGCAACATGGTGTTCCCTTGCCCTGCCTGTTTCTATCCTAACGTTTGGTGTCTCTTTGTAAGCGGGGATTGCGAACGGGATCCCGAAGCATCGTCTCTTCTTGGCTTCAAGCCATGGGCAGGTGCAGCCGCGAAGGCGTCTCGCCGCCGCTGTGGAGAGTGATGGTGAGAATGCGGGCCTCAATCAGCCGCTCTTCCCGCATTCCCGTGCCTGTGTTGACAGGATAGGCCGGAAAACAAGCCGCGCTAAGGCTGAGGCGCAGAGCATGACCGCAAGGAATGCGAATACAGGTGGGCTGACAGGGAATCAGAATGGGGGTACTGGGCTGGGGATCCCGTAGGCGACAATAGCCTTGGGAAAAGTTATACACCTGCCCATCGGGCCTTACCACCGAGAGCACAGCGCAAAGATCGAAACTGGGGCTGTCGGCCTCCGCGTACACCTCCACAGCAATGTCCCCGACCAGAACCAGCTCGGCTTGCAGCGGCGGAGTGGTATAGGTCAGGACATCGGTGCGGCAGTCGAGGGCGGAGCGCTCTTGCGGCCCGGCAGGCTGAACTAGGTGGCCCCCCAAGGCCGGCACCGGTCGCCAGGGATCGTGAACAAAGGTATCCGATTGTTGCGTCGGCGAGGGTTCAGGGCGAAGGGATCCCTCTGCTTCTGAAAGGGCAGCCAAGCCGGTGCTGTGTAGGTAAAAAGCTTTTGGCTCAGGGGTAGGCCAAGCATCAAAGCCGCGCCAGCGGTTGGATCCCATCTCGAACAGGCGTACCGGCGGCTCCTGGAGGATCCCTGTATCTTTGCCTTTGAGGAACTGGTCAAACCAGCGCACCTGCAGGCGATCGATGGGGCTGACAGCCTCTGGGCCGAAATCCAACGCCCCCACTTTGCGGCCCCAAGGGAGATGGGCCCAAGGGCCGATGATCAGGTATTGAGGGTTCTGGCTGCGGGCGCTCATTTCCTTGTAGAGGCGCAGGCTACCACTCAGGTAGCTGTCAAACCAGCCGGCAATGTGTAGCATCGGCAGATCCACCGCCTCTAGACGGGGAGAGAGCTTGCGCCAGTATTCATCCGGCTCACTGTGCTCCAGCCAGTCGAAGTAATAGGATTGGGGGGCATACTGCTGCAACACCCCCGGCTTGAGGGGGATAGGGTCGTAGAGGGGGAGATTGCGGGCAGCTTTCAAAAGCGCTTGGTAGGCATTGGCATCCCCCCTGAGACGCGCCCCTTCGGTCTCCAGTTGCAAGGCCCAACTGAGGTTGTTGTAGAAGGCAAAGGCCCCCCCTGGGTAAGCGGCATCGGCATAGAGATCGTAAGGCAGCATCGCCGGGCAGATGGCCTTCAAGGCGCTGGGACGGGTAGAAGCCGCATACAGCTGGGTCATGCCCTGATAAGAGAAGCCGTACATGCCCACTACGCCGTTGCTCCCCGGCAAGGCAGCCGCCCAATTGACGGCGTCAAACCCGTCTTCCACCTCATGGCGGAAAGGGTAGAAGGATCCCTTGGAGGTTCCCCGTCCGCGCACATCCTGGATGACCACAATGTACCCCTGGGCCGCATACCACCTGGGATGGGCATACACCACCGTCGAGGCAATGGCCCGCCCATAGGGCTGCCGCATCAGCAAAACCGGGTAGCTCCCCTCCCCTTGCGGGCGATAGACATCCGCGTCCAGTTGGATCCCGTCGCGGGTGAACATGGAAACAGTTTCGCGGGGGCGAACGGGCAACATGGCCTGGGTTGGGCTAGCGGATCTTGCCAAAGGGATACCAACCAAGGACAACCTAAGGGATCCCTGGGTGGATTCTTCCTAAGATAAAACAGAAGCCCTTATGAGAGGGAGAAACTCCCACCAGAGTTTGAGCCCCTTCCCTGGTATTGCCCTTGATCTCCGGCCTGCTGGCGCAAACGCAGCCCCCTCCAGACCCCTCTTTTATGGCTTTTATGGATTTATGGAAACAGAGACCCTGGGAAAAGATTTGTCGGAGCATGCCTCTAACCCCCAAAACCCTGAACTTTGCTGAATTTACTGAGCTTTAGGCGGTTTGGCAAAAGTCATTGAGAGGGATATAGTAGACCAAGTTTCCCCCTGATCCTTGAGTCCACCGCAACGGTTGCCGGGAAGTGAAGGGGGAAAGCGCTCGGGGGGTATTCCTCAGGGCTTTGCGGGATACCGCCTTCCTGTTTGGACTCCGTCCCGCTGACGCGAACAGAGATAGGCAGGATGCGATCGCTTCTTTCCCGAACCATGTTCAGGAGAGTTCAGCGTGAATGTATCAGTACCCCTGACTTCCAACCTCTACAGCTCCCAGAGCCATTGAGGCCTAAGCCTCAGCAAATGCCCTTCTCCAGCCCCCCGACAGCACCTGCAAATCCTCCTCATCCAAGTCCGCAGGAGTGCCGGAGCGGATGAGCTCGGCAAAATCTTCGTTGGGCACCATGAAGCAGAGGGCGTAGAGGCGGCCTGGGCCGGTATTGTGGATTTCATGTACACCGGTCGGCGGTACCAGAATGCTATCTCCAGTTTTGATGGGGGCCGCTTTTCCATCGCAAATGGCCAGGCCTTCCCCCTTGAGAACAAAAAACATTTCCACAGCCATTTGATGGCGATTTGGAGGGGTTTTGCCTCCCTCATCGAAGATCTCCACACAAAAGGTTAGAGAAATCTGAGCATGAGAAGGATCGAACACGATGGCCAGGCGATTGGTATCGTGGGGGCTGATGCGAAAAGCCTGATAATCGGCAGGGGTTTTAACAATTGGAATCACGCAGCGGGAAAGCGTTTGCATCCGGATCCTCCGCTCAAGAGATGAGGGGTGAATAGTGGGCAAGTGCTAACAGGGGAGAGCCGCGAGCAAATCTGAGGAGGAGGCGACAAAGCCAAAGCACTGCTTGACGTTGTAGAGAGTAGCTAGCAAACAGTATTCAGGAGAGGTGGTGGCGGCGCAGTCTTCCAGCAAAATGCAGTCGTAGCCGAGGAAATTGGCGTCTTGCAGGGTGGTCATGACGCACTGGTCGATGTTCACACCGGCAAAGAAGAGGGTGGTGCGCCCCAGGTTTTTGAGAATGCTATCGAGAGGCGTATCCCAAAAGCCGCTCATGCGGAACTTGTCCACCCAGATATCCTCGGGTTTGACTTCCAACTCCTCCACTACGGACGCACCCCAACTGCCGTGAGTGAGAACCAGAGACCCGTTCTTGGGCAAGGGATCCCCGAGTCCCACCCCTTCTCCGGTGGGGTTGTACACATGTTGCAAGCCAGCACTGATGTTGAGCAGGTCGGGGCGATTCCCCCAGTTCACCCACACAATCGGCACTTGAGCTTGTCGTAGGCGCGGCAACAGGGTTTTCAGAGGGCCGATGGGAGCCCGCGCCGGTGTGACATCGACGCCGATGCTGGCCAGCCAACCGTCGGGGTGACAAAAGTCGTTTTGCATGTCGATCACCAGCAGCGCCGCTTTGGCCAGATCCAAGCGCAGGGTTTTGCTGGAGGTGGGCAGCAGGATGGGCCGGGGATCCAAGGGCGGACGGGTGATGTCGGCCATTTCGGCATTCACGGCCCAAGCATTGGGAGGGATCCCAAGGGTCTTCAAGGGGCGATTGGGGGTGCTCATGGATTCTCCGCTCGCGTCGCGCAGCAGTGGGATCAGGTGGGGCGGATGACCCACAACTACGCTCGACCTTAATGCACAGCCAACCTCACTTTGGAATCGTAGGCTACACTTTCTCACCTTATTGACGCATGGGATCCCCCAGGGTCAGTCGATAGGGGCTGAGATGGAGATCAGGAGAAGAAAAACCGAGGAGATTTCCGAAAAGCTGCCTAGGGATTCCCCTCTGCACGCTATGCTGTAGAGACCAAGGTTATGTAGAAATATGAACATCTTGCGGCAATATATCTTTCCTGCCCTCATCCTGCTGGTGTTTCTGTTTACCCTGGTGGTGGTGAGCATCCGCTCGTTTCTGCCGGAGGATATGGCCCAGCCTGCCCCCCTAGAAGAAGCAACGCCTGTGGCCCTTTCTGCAAACCCCTGAGGATGGCTGAACAAGGGATCCCTCTGCCTGTGGGTTATCGTTGGCGCATCGGTTCAGCCTGGGATCGGCCCTGGGTGCGACGAGGATTGCAGGCCACGTTGCAGGAATCTTTTCCAGAGCAAAGCAACTGGGATCACCTAGAAGAGACGCTGGATCGCCTCTTCGACCCACCCCGCACCCCCTGCTGGTGGATCTTGAAAGAAGAAACTGCAGAGCCGGTGGGCTGTGTTTGGGCCGGCATCTCCACAGATCAAGCCACCCATCGGCGGGTAGCCTACATTTTTCTGCTCTGGGTGGATCCCGCCCATCGTCGGCAGGGCCTGGGCAAGGCCCTCATTCAGCAGGTGGAACGATGGGGATCCCAGCAGCAGCTGGCGGCCATCACCCTGCAGGTTTATCGCCATAACCAGGCTGCCCTCAATTTCTACAAGCGGGCCCATTTCTCCGTGCAAGGCTACTGGCTGTACAAACCCCTCGGCGCCGCTGGCGTGGCAGAACCAAAAGATTATGAAGTTTTGTAAATAAGCTGGGATCCGCTCTCAGTTGCTCTTTTGATGAAAGCGGTGGCAAAGACTGGAGGGAAAGCCCATGTCCAGACCTGTCAAACTCAGTGAAGCTGAGGTCCAAGCCAAGCTGGAAAATCTGCCGGGCTGGTCTTTGCAGGATGGGAAGCTGCATCGCCAATTTCAGTTTGGTTCCTTTGTCGAAGCCTTTGGCTGGATGAGCAGTGTGGCCTTGGTGGCCGAGAGCATGGGGCACCACCCCGAATGGAGCAATGTCTACAACCGCGTGCGGGTGGATCTCACCACCCACGATGCCGGGGGCATTACAGAACTGGACTTTACCCTGGCGCAACGCATGAACGAGCTGGCCAGCTAGACGCTTCAGTACCCAACTTTGGGGATCCCTCAAAGCCGGCTTGGCAGAGGATCCCCATTTTGTCGCTGCCTCAAAGTTGTGTTGGATTGTGTTGGGAGCTGTGTCGGTCTGATAGACTAAGCCTAAGGTTAAGAAATGATAATTTTATGAACGTGCTGGTTGTGGGGGCGACGGGAACGCTGGGCCGTCAGGTGGTGCGCCGAGCCATCGAAGAAGGACATCAAGTCACCTGTCTGGTGCGAAATCCGGCAAAGGCTGCTTTCTTGAGTGAATGGGGCGCTCAACTGAAAGTGGGAAATCTGCTTCAGCCCAGCACCCTCAACTCCGCCATGGAAGGCATCGAGGCGGTGCTCGACTGTGCCACGGTGCGGGTGACCGATACCCTCAGCGCCCGTCAGGTGGACTGGGATGGCAAAGTTGCCCTGATCAATGCAGCCCGAGCTGCCCAGGTGAAGCATTTTATCTTTTTCTCCATTATGGGTGCTCACCACGAGTACCCCAACGTGCCCCTGATGAATTTCAAGCATCACATTGAGAAGTATTTGGTTGGATCCCAGATGCCCTACACCATTTTCCGGCCAGCGGGCTTTATGCAGGGGTTGATCGGCCAGTACGCCATCCCCATCTTGGAAGAACAAATCGTCTGGGTAACCGGCGAGGGCATGCCAACGGCCTACCTAGACACCCTAGATGCAGCCCGGTTTGCGGTGCGAGCTCTCACTGTAGAAGCTGCCAAGCAGCAAATCTTTCCCTTGGTGGGGCCCAAGGCTTGGACGGCTCGAGAAGTCATTGCCTTGTGCGAGCAGCTATCCGGCAAAAAGGCCAAAGTCAGCACCATGCCGCTGGGACTGCTGAGAGGGGCGCGCAAGGTGGCGCAGTTCTTTCAGTGGAGCTGGAACATTGCCGACCGGCTGGCCTTCGTCGAGGTGATTGCTGCCAAAGAACCCATGCACGCCGATATGACGCCTGTATGCGAAACCCTGGGGATTGAACTGGCCTCTCTGACCTCTCTTGAGGACTACCTGGCGGAGTATTTCCAGAAGATGTTGAAACGGATTCGCGAGCTGAAGGTCAAGCAACCCAAAGTCAAAACGCCCTTCTAGGTCGTTGTTCTCAGTCTTCTCGGCAATTTCACAGCAGCTTGAGCAGCAACCTTGGGAGAAGGGGTGGACGGGGTCGTGTTTGCGTAAGCGGATGCCATAGCCCCAACTACTGGGATGAACTCCCAGACACTTCCCAGACGCTTTTTATTGACACTGCGCCATATTCAAGTTGGCGGAGATCAACCCGTACCATAACACAAAGCCGCTCTGTCGCGACAGCGGGCCGTAGGCCTTCGCTTTGGCGGTGCGGAGCGCTAAACCCAGTTTTCTTGATCATTCCCTGTGTCCAAACAATCGCAAATCCTTAGGTTCCCAAGGGGTTCATTTCCATCTACGCTTTAGAGAGTGAGGGGGTGACAACGACAGAGGTTATTCTGCTCCCCCTGCTTGAACTATAGATTTTTGTCTATAGTTTTTATCGGAAAGTTCAATTTTTGTCTATCTCGGTTCGCAGCTAAGATGCTGCTTAAGATTTTTTACAGGATCTCAGCAAGTGTTCCAGTTTGGCCAAGATCCCTGGCCGAAGGAGGATTATGAGCTTGAACGGGCTGGTCACAACTGCATGGCTGATTCCCCTCTACGCCTTGGTGGCGTGGGCGGGAGCGCTGATCTGGTCCCCAGGAATCACCCGGCGCACGGGACCACGTCCGGCAGGTTATCTGAATGCGCTCTTGACGTTGATGGCCTTCCTGCACAGCGTGGGGGCGCTGGTGGCAATTTGGGATCAGCCGGCGCAGGTCATTCGGTTGCCCTGGCTACAGGTGGGGGATCTGATGTTAGAGCTGCCGCTGCAGGTGTCATCGGTAACTCTGGGGGCCTGCGCTGTGGTGACGGGGCTGAACCTGGTGGCCCAGATCTACGGCTTTGGCTACATGGAAATGGACTGGGGCTGGGCGCGGTTTTTCTCCCTGCTGGGCCTGTTTGAGGGGGGGATGTGTGCCTTGGCTTTGTGCGACTCCCTCTTTTTCAGCTACGTGATCCTGGAGATTTTGACCCTGGGCACTTACCTGTTGGTGGGCTTTTGGTTCAACCAATCGCTGGTGGTGACGGGAGCGCGGGATGCTTTTTTAACCAAGCGCATCGGCGACCTGTTGCTCTTGATGGGGGTAATCGCCATCTATCCCCTGACCGGCTCCTGGGAGTTTGAGGATTTGGCGGCCTGGGCAGAGGCGGTGCAGGCAGGATCTGTCACTGTGGATCCCACCCTGCTGGCCCTGGTAGGGCTGGGGTTGCTGGCTGGCCCGGTGGGCAAGTGTGCCCAATTTCCTCTGCACCTGTGGCTGGATGAGGCGATGGAAGGGCCGATCCCCTCGACGATCTTGCGCAATGCGGTGGTGGTGGGCACGGGGGCCTGGGTGTTGATTCGCCTGCAACCCCTCTACGAGCTTTCCCCAACAGTGCTAAGGGTGATGCTGACTATCGGCAGCTTGACGGCGGTGGGGGGATCCCTAGTGGCCTTGGCCCAGATCGATGCCAAGCGGGCCCTGTCTTATCTGGTGAGCGCCTACATGGGCTTGATCTTTGTGGCGGTGGGCACCGGTCATCCCCAGCAAGCCTATGGGTTGCTGCTGACCTATGCGCCCGCGATGGCCCTGTTGGTGATGGCGCTGGGCATGGTGATCTGGAACAGCATTACCCAGGATCTGCGCTATCTAGGAGGCTTGTGGTCGCGGCGCCCTATCTCGGGGCTGTGCTTCTTGACCGGGATGGCTGGAATCATCGCTTTGCCGCCTTTCGGTTCCTTTTGGGTGCTGACGGATCTCTGGCAGCAGTTGGTGCAACCGGGGCAGGGGTTGTGGGCGGCAGTTGTGCTGGTTACCAATGCGGTGACGGCGCTGGGGCTAACGCGGGTATTTGGCCTTGTTTGGGGGGGCAAACCGCAGCAGATGAGCGAGCGCTCGCCAGAGGTGCATTGGCCGATGATGCTGCCCAGCACCGCCATGATGGGGGTAACGCTGCACATGCCCATGATCCTAGCGGCACTAGGTCTGATTCCCGCTCTGGAAGGGATCCCTGTTGGGGTAATGACGGGATCCAGCTTGACAGGCATTGCCTTGGGAGCCTGGCTGTATCTGCGTCCGCAGCGGCAGCCGGTGGACTGGGCCTTCTTGGCCGACTGGCAGGATCTGTTGGCCAACGACTTCTACACCCCCAAGCTCTACCGGGCCAGTGTGGTGTTTGTGGTGCGCATCATCTCTGAGATCACGGCCCTGTTCGATCGCTATGTGGTGGACGGCTTGGTGAATTTAACCAGCTTGGCGGTATTGGCGGGTGGACAGGTTTTGAAATACACCACCTCTGGCCAGTTGCAAGCCTACGTGCTGACGATTGTCGTGGGGGTGGCCCTGCTGGGCTGGCTGATTCTCTAGGCTTGGGCGATAGCGGGACGGAGTCCTTGAATAAAGAGGAAAGAGACCATGCTGAGTGCCTTGATTGTGTTGCCGATTCTGGGATCCCTGCTCCTGTTCTTAGGCTTGGGGGGGCGAAAGCTGGCAGTGGCCTTGGCCGGGATCCTGCTGGGGATCTCGCTGCTGCTGTTTGCCAACTTTGACCTGCAAGCGGAAGGGCTGCAGTGGGTGCAGCGGTGGGATTGGATCCCGGCAATTGGGCTGAGCTACTCCCTGGGCCTGGACGGGTTTTCCCTGCTGATGGTGGCTTTGAATGGGCTGCTCACGCTGATTGCGGTGCTGACAGCTGAGCCAGAGGTGAAGCGGCCCAACCTCTTATACGGCTGCATTTTGTTCATGAGCGGGTCGGTCAACGGGGCTTTTGTTGCCCAGAACCTGCTTTTGTTCTTCTTGTTTTACGAGCTGGTGCTGATCCCGATCTATCTGCTGATCTCCATCTGGGGCAGCGGCAAACGGGATTATGCTGCCATCAAGTTTTTGATTTACACCGCCGTTTCCGCCATCTTTCTGTTGGGGGCCTTTTTGGCCATCTACTGGCTGGGGGATCCCCATAGCTTTGAGCTGCTGGAGATCCGCATCACCTCTCTCAGCCCTGTTGCCCAGACCTTGACGCTGTTGGCCTTGATCGTGGCTTTCGGCATTAAGATGCCGCTGATCCCCTTCCACACCTGGTTACCTGATGCATACGGGGAGTCGTCGCCGCCAGTGGCCATCCTCCTGGGAGGGATCCTCTCCAAGTTAGGCACGTACGGTCTGTTTCGCTTTGGGCTGCAGTTGTTTCCCCAAGCTTGGGCCGACCTGGGCGGGATCCTGGCCTGGTGGGGAGCCATTGCCGTGCTGTCGGGGGCTTTGGCGGCCATCGCCCAAAAAGACATCAAGCGCATGGTGGCCTACAGCTCCATCGGCCATATGGGCTACATCCTGCTGGGCATGGCGGCAGCCACCCCCATTAGCCTGACCGGGGCGATGGTGCAGATGGTCTCTCACGGTCTCATCTTGGCGCTGCTGTTCGATTTGGTGGGCTTGGTGGAGCGCAAAGTGGGAACGCGGGATCTGAACGTACTCAACGGCCTGCTCAACCCCTTGCGAGGCTTGCCCACAGTGAGCGCCCTGCTCATCTTGGGGGGGATGGCCAGCGCCGGGATCCCTGGCCTGGTGGGCTTTGTGGCGGAGTTTTTGATCTTCCAGGGCAGCTATCAGGATTTTCCTTTGCCGACTTTGATCAGCATCTGTGGCACCGGTTTGACGGCGGTGTACTTTGTGATTTTGCTGAACCGCACCTGCTTTGGCAGGTTGGACAACCGCACCGCCTACTACCCGCGCGTGCATGGCTGGGAGCGGATCCCAGGGCTGATTTTGACGGCCTTGATCGTTTGGTTTGGGATCCAGCCCATGAGCCTGGTGAAATGGCCACAACCCTTGGCGTTTACCCTATCCACCCAGGTGGCTCAAGCGCAAACGCTTATCCTGGCCTCGGCTGGCGATCTTGCCGATTCTCCCTAGGGAGCTGGGCTGCCTTCTCTGGAGCAGATCAAGGCAATCGGGAAACTTCCAGGAATTGAGATCCCAGGGAATGACCTCAAGGAGCCAGAACTTTTGAAGAGTTGGAGACTTCTTCCTTCTATGACGACAACCCTTACAACCCGCAAGCTTCCCCCTTCTACCCATCCTTTTGCGGATATAGTCCACCGCCTGGAGGCAGGGGGATCCATGCTGCCAGATACGCCGGAAAACCTGATGCAAATTATCGGCCTCTACAAAGCCTATGCCGTGCCAATGGATTTCTACTGGCGGGATCTGCTCTACATTGCCGAGCAGGTGTTTGTGGATCCCTTGCCTTTTTTCAAGTTCATCATTCCTGAAGAGTATCTGAAGCTGGCCAACCACTACGCGGGAGATAACGCGGATTTGCGCATTTGGCGAGGCCAGGCTACGGCCCATCCCGAGCTGCTGGAGTTCATGGAAAAAGGGGAGCTGAAGCGCAAGCTGCCCAGGATTTTGCATCACCTCTGGCATGACCGCATCAACATGGAATTTGCCGAAGAATGTATGCGGGCCATGCTCTGGCATCGGGACATGGGGGGCTTGCTGGATCCCTACATGGATTCCGAAGAATACAAGCAAAATGCCGACCGCGCCATCCGCGCCTATTGCCAGGGAAACCCCCTGTTGATGGGGCTATACAAGCTCTTCCCCGATATGTTTTTGGAGCTGTGCCGCCAGGCCACCATGTACTCGGTGTTGGGCCTGTTTTGGGAGGTGATGGCTCCGGTCTTTTTTGAGATGAGCGATCTCTACGATGAAGGCAAAATTACCAGCGTGCCGGAGGCGATGAACTTTCTGGTCAACGGGATCTTCGCCATTGCCGGACGACCCATCTACCACCGCGTGCGTATTCGGGGAGAATGGTACGATATTGTGCCCAAATCCAAAGGATTCACCTGGCTATATGAGGCTGCCTTCCCCTATGTAGAGGCCGTGTTTTATCGCACCTCTCCTTTCCGCGGCACTAAGTCCTACAACGCCCAGGCCAACGAAGTTCCCACCAACCAGTTGGACTTCCACTACGGGATCCTCTACGCCGATAAGTTTCCGGTGGGCACCGCCGGGATCCCGCCCACGCTCTTGCACCAGGATATGTACCACTTTTTGCCCCAGTATTTGGTGGAGTATTATCGCAAGCATTGCCGCGGCGAAGAGGACATGCTGATTCAATTGGGGGTTAGCTTCCAGCGCTCCATGTACAACGTCACCTCAGCCGTGATTCAGGCGGGAAGGGCCGCTTTCTTGTATCCCCTTGATGACCCAAATCCGCGGCACTTGATGATGAACCGCCGTTATTTTGAGGGACAACTCAATCGCTTCACCCGACCGGAATATGGGATCCGGGAAGCAGCCCGCCTCGCCTACATTCAGGATCAGAATTATCGCTAGCCCGTGGCAACTTTAATGATCCCAAAGCCTTTCGAGCAGCAATCCAGTTAGCAACAACTTCACAGCAAAAGGATCCCGGCCATGCCCGATATTGTTGATATTGCCGTCTCTGCTGAGGGCTTTTCCACCTTGGTAACTGCCGTTAAAGCGGCAAACCTGGTGGATACTTTGAAAAGCCCCGGCCCCTTTACCGTTTTTGCCCCCACCGATGCGGCTTTTGCCAAGCTGCCCCCTGGCACCATCACCACTCTGGTGCAAAACATCCCCCAACTGACTCGCATCCTGTGTTACCACGTGGTGCCCGGCCGCTTGAAAAAGGCAGATTTGGCCAAGTACCAAAGTGTGGGCTCGGTAGAGGGATCCCCCATCGACTTGTTGATCGAAGGGGACGTTTTCGAGGTCAATAACGCCACCGTTATCCAAGCCGACATCGAAGCCGATAACGGCATCATCCACGTCATCGACACTGTCATCCTGATGCGGCCCCACTGGTTCTGGCCGATTATGAACTCCGCCTTGGCTGCCTCGGCCAGAGGATAGACAGATCTATCCTGAACCGAGCTTGGGGAAAGTGCCTGGGTGAACCCTCTCCCCCTCTCCGCAACTTTATAGGTACGGTCAGAGATTTCTGCTCCGCGTGCAGTCTACACCATCCCCCGCCCCCCACAGGGTGGGGATTTTTGTCTCTCGGTAGCAGTGATGTCGCCGTCTTTTAAACCCAGAGATGAATCCGAAGCTTGGCCTGATACGTACCTTATTTAGCCTGTTCTCTGACCGAGGAGCTTTTTTCCATGTTGTTGATCGGTTTTTCCCTTCGGCCTCGTTCAATTTTCGAGGTTTTTTGCGGCTTTTGCCTGGTTGCTGTCTTGTTTCTCAGCGGTTAAGGAAGCTTTACAAATCTCACAACCCCACTTCTACCCATTGCTAACTTTGGCCCTGGACATATTCACATTGCTCAGCCGCAGCCAGGACAATCTTTCGCCCAGGCCACAGGGCCGGTGGTCTTTGTCTTGAACATGTTGCCGAATCCAGGCAATCAGTCGGGGAATTTCCGACTGGAAGCCAACCTCACCCCTGAGCAAGTCTCCAGCTTTTTGGCCGGAGCTTACTACATCAACATTCACACGCAGGCCAACCCGCCGGGCGAGTTGCGAGCCCAGGTGGTTTTCCCTCGCTAAGGTTTGATCCAGTACCCCATCTGGGATCCCCGCAGGTGAGGGGATCCCTAATTTTTGCGGACGGATTGGCTGTTCTGTGAACTCCCCCACGGTCAGTCGTGCCGGCAGGACAGAGTTTCTGTGTAGCTCCTGGCCAGCAGCTTTCGGTAGTCCTGGAGCTGGCCTGCCAGTCCCCTTTACAGAGCGAGCTGTAGGCTTCACCTCTGGGCTAGCTGTGGAGCGCCAAGGGAATAACTACACAGGTTGCTGTCCGCCCACAATGGCCCGACAGCGAATGTAGGGGCCGCCTGCATCCACCTTGGCCGGTTGACCCTTGCCACAATGGCCGGATCCCAAGTCCCACAGGAAGTCCCGCGAGACGGCATCCACCGATTGCAGCACCTCAAAAGCATTGCCGGTGATGGTGACACCGCGCAGCAACTCCGCCAGCTTGCCATCGCGAATGCGGTAGGCCCGCTCTACCCCAAACATAAACTCGCCGGTGGAGTCCGCCTGCCCGTTCCTGGCCCCATCCAGGAAGTAGCCATCGGGAGTGCTGGCGATGATTTCCTCTAGCGTTTGGGATCCGGGCTCGATGAAGGTGTTGCGCATGCGGATCAAAGGCTCATCGGCGTATTCCCAGGCGCGGGCATTGCCGGTGGGCTCCACCCCAAAGTGGGCGGCAGTTTCGCGGTTGTGGAGATAGCTGACCAGAATGCCGTTTTGGATGATGGTGGTGCTTTGGGTAGGAACGCCCTCGTCGTCCACAGGAAGGGTTCCCCCTGCCCCTGGCATAAACTCCGAATGGCCGGAGTCTTTGAGAGTAACCCAGTCGCTGGCCACCCGCTGCCCCAGCTTGCCGGCAGCCACAGAACCCGCCAGGACAAAATCCGCTTCGACAGTGTGGCCAATGGCCTCGTGCACCAATAGCCCCACGATGGAAGGCGACAGAATAACCGTGGCCCATCCCCCTTCCGCGTAGCCTGCGGACAACAAGTCAACAGCGGTAGCAGCCGCCTTTTCCGCCATCTGCAAGGGATCCGAGCGGAACAGGCAATCCCATCCCCCCGTTACCCCAATGGCCTCGGAGCCACTGCTGAGCTGGCCGTCCGCTTCGGCCACCGCCTGAACTCGCAGCTCGGGGCGCACCAGACGAAAGGCCACATCCGCCCCATCGGTGGTGACGATGGCTTTTTCCTCGTAAATCTCGTTGTAGGTGCAACTGGCGGAGCTAATTTGGCGGGAAGCCTGCCGGGCCTGCGCCTCGGTTTCCAGAGCCAACTGGATCTTCGCCTCCAGCGGTTTGTTCAACACCTCCTCCACACCGGGCTCGCAGAACTCCCCTTGGGCCAGCCGCACACTGGGCAGGGATCCCAGCTTTTGTTTGCGGTAGTCGGCGCTGGCTTGGGCGGCACGGCGAGCTTCAGCGATGGCCTCCCGAATAGCAGCCGGCGAGGGATCCCCGGTGGCAGCAAAGCCCCAAGTGCCGGCCTCCAACACCCGCACCCCCACTCCGGAACGGCGACGAACCGCGGTGCGCTCAAGGCGGCCCTTCTCGGCAGTGACGCTGCGGAACACCTTGCTGTGGTAGCGCAGTTCCACAAAGCCAGAGCAGTCCCGAAGGATGTCGCGCAGAAGGTCTCGCATAGCAACAGGGAGATGGGTGTAGTCCTCAGTCCAGCATAGCCCGATCCTGGAAAGTCGATGAGCTGCCACGCCGAGTAAACTACCCGGCACCCGCGCTATGCGCAGGGTGCGGGCTTTATCCCAATCCCTAGCGGCCCCAGAGGACAGCTAAGTTTCGGAATTTCAGGCGAGTTTACAGTCGC
>NZ_JBSSAH010000025.1:0-43696 GCF_054058415.1 Thermostichus sp. MS-CIW-38
ACTTGGCTCATAAGTCCATTGTACTTCATCAAAGCGCATTCCTCCCGGCACTGACCCTACGGGTACAGTGCGGGGCTCCTGCGATTTCTAGCTGAGCTGGGGGCTCAGAAGCCGTGGGCCAATACTTCCTCGGCGGCGCGAGTTCCCGCCCCTGGGGTGAAGTCGCTGTAGCCCACGGTGTGTAAAGCTGACTCCAGAGCAGCCAAGGTCATCAGCACATCGCGGTCGCTGATAAAGCCCAAATGGCCAATGCGGAAGATTTTGCCCTTGAGGTGGTCTTGTCCAGCGGCAAGGGCGATGTCGAAGTGTTTCTTCAAGGTGCTGCGGATGGTGTCAGCGTTGATCCCTTCGGGAGCGAGTACAGCTGTTACCGAAGGACTGGCCGCTGACTCTGGATCAACCAAGAGCTTTAGCCCCAGAGCCTTGACGCCAGCACGGGTGGCCTGGGCCAGCTTGGCATGACGCCGGTAGATGGCTTCCAACCCTTCTGCGCGCATCATGCGCAGGGTAACCTGCAGGGCGTAAAACAGGTTCACCGCCGGTGTAAAGGGAGTGGTGCCTTGGCGCAGGGCCTTTTGCGCCAGCTTAAAGCTCCAGTAGTACTTGGGAAACCTAGAGCGCTCCGTAGCGGCCATGGCCCGCGGGCTGACGGCCACAAATCCCAGCCCTGGTGGGATCATATAGCCCTTCTGGGATCCCGAGGCCACCACATCCAAGCCCCATTCGTCCATTAACACCGGCATTGCCCCCACGCTGGTGACCCCATCCACCAGGACGAGGGCTTCCCCGTGCTCGCGGGCAGCAGCAGCAATGGCTTGGACATCGTTGGCTACGCCGCTGGAAGTCTCCGAGTGGGTGAGGATGACGGCTTTGATGGTTTTTTCCCGGTCGGCAGCCAGCTTTTCTTGGAAGATCTCGACGGGGTAAGGGATCCCCCAGGGGGTTTCCACCCGCTCACACTGAAGGCCAAACTGCTCGGACATTTCCGCCCAGCGCTCCCCAAACTTGCCGTTCACCCCCACCAAAACCCGATCCCCAGGGCTGAGGGTGTTGAGGATCCCGGCTTCCATGGCACCAGTGCCACTGGCGGAAAAGACAAACACATCGGAGGTGGTTTGGTGCAGCCAGCGCAACCCATCGGTGACCTCTTCCAAAATGGCGGTGAACTCTTTGCTGCGGTGCTCGATGGGCCCCCGTGCCATCGCCAGCAGAGCACTCTCGGGAACGGGAGTGGGGCCGGGGATCATCAATATCAGCTTGTCTTTCATGCTTGCCCTGCTTGGGATGCAAGTAAGGTTTAAAAGGTGGCGGCCAGATTCGAACTGGCGCATAGAGGTTTTGCAGACCTCTGCCTTACCACTTGGCTACGCCACCCCATTGCTCAACTGGGCGCAGATATTGTATCCGAAAAGGGGATCCCCCTTCCAGTAACCAAAAGTAGCAGTTCCCAGCTCAGCTAGGCCTCAACCCTTTCTTCCTGCACCTTTAACAGACGGGATCCCAGCAGGCGCTGCAGCCAAGGAGCCAGAAACTTGCGGTTGGCCAACTGCTGCTGGGGATCCTGAGTTTCCAGAGGGAAGGGGGCAAGAGCCCGCAGGGCGGCAGTGGTAACACAGAACATGGCCTTTTGGAAGCTAAGGCAGATTTTCACCCGCAGGTCATCATCCCCGCGAGGCTGGCGGCGGTAGTGCTCTCGCAAGTAGGGGGGCAGGTGGCGCATCATATCCTGCATCAACAGGGTAGGCGGGATCCCAGCGCTACCTACCGGCAGCGGATCGGCGTAGAGGGCGCCGTAGGCAAAGTCAGCCTGCTCAGCCGGGATCTGGTGGGCCTGGGCGTTGTAGGAAACCGTGCCCATAAAGGGAAAGGAGCGGAAAAACACCGCTTCCACATAGGGGATAGCCGTATCTGATAGGAAAGTCAGACCCGCCGAGAGAGGGATGATCTCGTAGCGGCGGCCCCAGATGCAGGGAGCGTAGGTGATAGGCTTGTCGGCAGCTGCCACCAACCCCTGCTGGATGTGAGCCACCACGTCGGGAATGGTGAGGTGGGGTTCTGTCTCAGAGCGCTTGGCCAGCGCCAGGAAAATATCGCTCATCACCCGCCAAAACTGGCCCAAGCCGCTGTACATAGCCAGCATGCGCACCTGTTCTAGAGCAAAGTCGGGAAACAAGATCCCCAAGCCCTGCAAGAAGGGATTGAAGCGGATTTTGGCCCGGATGGCTCTCTTGGCCCGCTCGACAAATTCAGGGGTATCCAGGTAGCGGTCTAGCCCCCCTCCCCCATGCCAGAGCATAGCCTTCATGCAGTATTCGGCAAACTCGTAGTTGATGCGGTCATGCCACAGGTAGCGCAGCCATTTGCCCAGGGTAATCTCGCCGTTGAAATACTTGAACGCCGGGAAGAGCTCCAAAAATTGGTGGTCGGCAATAAAGATCAAATTGCGCGAATAGGCATCCAGCACCTCGCCGTAGCTATGCAGGATGCCAATGACCTCTAGGCGATTGGCAGGGGCATCCAGCACAAGGGCTCCCCCTGCCTCTAGGCGCTGGACAATAGGAGCCAGTTGCAGTTGCTCCAGAGGAGATAAGCCGGCCAGAAAGAAGCAGGAAGGAGCAGGAGCAAGAGTGGCAGTCATGGGAGCAAAAGAAACTCCGTCGATCTCATCAAATCATCAAAAGTCTCATCAAATCATCAAAAGGAAGACAACCCAAAGTAAACTACCCGACCCTGACTGCTTCGCAGTACGGGGCGGGCTTTCAGCAGCCCTGCAGTTGGCAAGCCAACCACGAACCTCTAGGCTGGTTTACGGCAGCCCCCAAAAGCGCAATCACCTTCGCACCGTTAAAATCCGCATCCCCTTCCCAACCGCAGTGCCCGCATTTGAACTGCTTACCCTTGCGATAGGATTGAGCGGAGTCGGGATGAATATGCAGGCACTTGTGGCAGATCTGCGAGGTATAGGCCGCAGGGACAGCTACCACTTTGACACCCGCCCTCACAGCCTTGTATTCGATAAACCGCCGCAGCTGGTAGAACGCCCAGCTATTGCTACGCCGCCGCTCCTCACGACTGCGGGGGTGTTGATTGGTGCGTTCTCGAATGCCGCTCAAGTCCTCAATCCCAATGCAGGCAGAAAGAGATTGAGCTGCTTTAACGATGCGCTTAGCGATACTGTGGTTCACCCAAGCTTGAAAGCGTCTCTCTTTGCCAGACAGCCGTTGCAGCAGTTGACGGCATCGCCGCCTGCAACTGCGGGTGCCCTTACTGGCCTTGCCCTGAAGAGACGCTCTTAACCGACAGTAGTGATCTCGGACTTTGTTCAGCTGCTGTCCATTCCAGTTGTCTCCTTCAGAGGTATGTGCAATGTCTCGCCGTCCCAGGTCAACACCAATCACCTTGTCGGTGTTCTGTTGCTTGGGGGGCTCTGCCTCGACACAAATCTGGATGGAGTAGGAGCCGTCCTTCCGCTGGACTAGGGTGGCCGATTTGGGGTTAGAGCCAGCCAGCATTCCCCTCTGGTAGTTGCCAATGGCTAGCTCAAAGCGTTCTCTTCCATCAACCGTGGCAAGCGACACTGTCCAGTCTTTCTCGCGAAACGAGAAGATACGTGCATCGTAGGTAACGAACCTACGCTTGAACTCTTTAACTGGACGGTTGCGCTGTCTCGCCGCTTTGCGAGCGCCTGCCACCCGTCTGCAGACCTGCTGGGCCAGATTACTGGACAAGCCAAACCGAGCGCGAATCTGGTAATAGCAAAGGGATTGGAGTTTGACTGCGTTGACTACTTTTTCTGGTGTGTTTTGGTTGACCCAGTTCAACGCCTGCACAAAGGCATCCATTGTCGCGTCCAATTTGGCGGCCTGGGACTGGGACACCTTGAGCTTGCAGGAGACGGTCAGGACTTGGGTCATGGTTCTATCATAACTTCCGCATTCCTCCCGACACTGACCCTACGGGTACAGTGCGGGGCTCCTGCGATTTCTAGCTGAAAGGCAGTGACCAGTCCTGCAACACCAGCTAGGTTAGCCTTGGCCAAGGCCAAGGTGGTGGACTCCACCCAGCGGGTTGCCCAGCTAGGCTGCAGGCCCAGTAACACCACCAGCGTTGCCAAAACAACAGCAGGCAGGCGCTCTTCAGTGGCGTGGCGTTGCATGGCTATGGCCACTTGCGAGAGGCGCCCAAAAAAGACACGGTTCACCATCAGCAGAAAATAGGCCGCCGTCAATCCCGTCCCCACCATGCACAGGAGCGTTTGCAGGGGAAAGACGGCAAAGCTGCCCCGAAAGAGGGTGAACTCAGCTATAAAGCCCACCATGCCCGGTGTGCCGCCACTGGCCATCACCCCTAGCACCATCAAGCTGCCAATAAGCGGTAAGCCCCGCTCCGGGTTGAGCAATCCCCGCAGCAGCTTGAGATCCCGTGTGCCGGTGTTGGCATAGACGGCTCCCACCAGAAGAAACAGCAGCGAGGAGATGAGGCCATGGCTGACCATCTGAAAGATGGATCCCACTAGGGAGAGGGGAGTGGCTGCTGCTACAGCCAAGAGGATGTAGCCCATGTGGGCAATGGAGCTGTAGGCCACCAGCTTTTTCATATCCTGCTGCACCAAGGCGTTCAGGGATCCATAGAGCACGTTAACCACCGCCCAACCGGCCAGCCAAGGCCCGGCTTGATCCCAGGCATCCGGCAAGAGCTGCAGGCCAAAGCGCACCAGGCCGTAGGTGCCCAACTTCAAAAGCAAACCCGCCAGCAACACGGAAATGGGAGTGGAAGCCTCCACATGCGCATCTGGCAGCCAAGTGTGGAAGGGAACCAAGGGGATCTTGATGGCCAGCCCCAGCAGAATGGGAATAAGCAACAGGGTTTGTTGCACCAGGGGCAAGGGGTGAGCCTGCAGGACGGTGTAGGTAAAGCTGTGGGCATCGCTCAGCCAACTGAGGCCGAAAAAGCCAATCAAGAGGAGGATCCCCGACAGAGCGGTGTAAACCAAAAACTTGGTGGCGGCATAGGTGCGGCGCGGCCCTCCCCAGATGGCGATGAGCAAATACAGGGGGATCAGCTCGACTTCGTAGAACAGGAAAAACAGCAGCAAATTCCGAGCCAAAAAAGCTCCGGCCACCGCTGCCGCCAGCATAAGCACCAAGCTGTAGTAGAGGCGGGGCCGCTCCACCTGGCCGCTGGCCCAAATGGCCATCAGCACCAGCAGCCCGGTCATCACCACCAAAGGCAGAGAGATCCCATCCACTCCCACCTCATAAACCAAGCCCAACTGGGGGATCCAGGCCATCCTTTCCGCCAATTGCAGGGATCCAAGGTGGGGGTCAAAGATCAGCAACAGCCCCGCGCTCAGGCCAAACAAAACCCACCCAAACCCCAAGGCCAAAGCCCGGTGCAAGCCCTTCCCCGCCTGCTCGGGAATCAACCCAATCAAGATGCTCCCCAACAACGGGATCCCAATCAAAAGGCTCAACATGGCTCTCTCCCATCAATAGGCCAACCCCAAATGGGGCGAACGCAGTAGCCAAGCTGTAACCAACACCATCCCGATGACAATCACCAGCACATAGAGTTGCATCCGCCCCGACAGGGTGTACTTGAGGGCTTCGCCGCTGAAGAAAAAGGCCAGGCTCACCCCGTTCACCAAGCCGTCCACTCCGTTGCGATCCAGCCACTCCAATCCGCGGGAGAGGGCGCTGACCGGTTGCACCACCAGGGCTTGGTAGAGGTGCCCCGTGTAAAAGTCGTGGGCCAGCAGATCCTGCAACTCCGGCCAGGGCAGATATACCCTCCGTTGGTCCCCCCAGTACAGCCAGCCGCCAATGGCTGCCCCCACCAGCCCAGCAGCCGTCAGCAGAGCCGCCATCCACCTCAGCTGCGGGTTCCAGTCGGGATAGAGCCCCCAGCGCCCCAACAGCCAGGGCATGAGCAAGGTTTGCACCGTCAGGATGCCCATGGGCAGAGCCATCAACCAGCCCACCTCAGGGGCCCGGCGGGTTTTGGGTTGCGGGGATCCCAAAAAGACCAGGCCAAACACCCGCGCCAGGTTGAGAGCCGTCAGCCCATTCACCAGCAGCAGCACCCCCACCAGGGCCGGCTGCACCCCGCTGTAGACCAGCGCCAGGCGGGTCAGCGTCCAAAAGCACCCTAGGGGCAGCAGAGCCACCATCCCCAGGGATCCCACGGCAAAAGCGGCCACCGTGGCCGGCATGCGGCTGCGCAACCCTCCCAATTCCGTCAGGTTTTGGGTAGCGGTGGTGTAGATGAGGGATCCCACCCCCATAAACAGCAGCGCCTTAGCCAAGCCGTGCATGAGCAGCAGCTCCAGGGCCAGCTCCGGCTGCTGCATTCCCACTGCCACAAACACCAACCCCAAGTAGGCACTCGTGGAGTAGGAGAAGGTGCGTTTGATATCGATTTGCGCCAAGGCCACCAGGGATCCGCCCAGGGCTGTGATCGTGCCGATGGCCACCAAGACCCCATTCGTAATCGGCGACAGGGCCAGTAGCGGTTGCAGCTTAATCAGCACAAAAGCCCCGCAGGCCACCACTGCCGAATTGCGCAAAATCGAAGCCGGGTTGGGCGCTTCCATCGCCTCATCCAGCCACAGGTGCAGCGGAAACTGGGCGCATTTCCCCAAAGGCCCTGCAATCAAAGCCAACCCCATCAAAGCCGCCCAAGCCGGATCCAAGCTAGTCGTAGCCGCCCAGTCCCGCAGGTCGGAAAACGTCAAGGCCCCGGAAAAGTTGGAAACCGCCACCACCCCCATCAGCAGCAGCAGATCTCCTACCCGCTTGGTTAAAAACGCATCCCGCGCCGCCGTCACCACCAGAGGCTGGGCGTACCAAAAGCCCACCAGCAAATAGGTGGAAAGGGTGAGCATCTCCAGCAGGGCATAGCTGAAAAACAGCGAGTCGCTGAGGGCGATCCCTGTCATTCCCCCCTCGAAAAAGCCCATTAGAGCGGCAAAGCGACCCAGGCCCCAGTCCTTATCCAAATACCCCAGCGCATAGATCTGGGCCAGCAGGCTCAAACCGCTGATCCAGACGACGGCCCCCATTGTCAGAGGCGAGATCTCCAAAGACAGAGTCAAATCCAAATCGGCCACCCGAAACCAGAGGTAGTTCAAGATCTGGGGATCCCGACCCCAAACCTGCCGCAACAGCCAAAGGCCATGGGCAAAGGCGGCAAAAGTCAGAAGGATGTTGAGGTAAGCTGCCGGACGCGGGCCACTGCGCTTGACCCACCCCGTTGCCCAGGGAATGGCCAAAGCTGTTCCCGCCCACCCATAGCAAGGGATCCACCAACTGCTCTCCAACCCCAAAAGAAGGTTCAAGGCCATCAAATACTTAAAAACGGAAAACTAAACTTAACAGCAATAAGTCGGGCCTTTTAACGACCTGCTCCCCATTTCACAATATATTTCACAATGTGTCTGGCTCACAATTTGTCTGGCTCGAACGGTTCCAAAACCGGGCCGGATGGCTTGAGCCAATCTCGAAGTTGAGCGGCAATGCGCCGGGCGGCCCCTGGGGATCCCATGCGGCGGCGTCCATGGGCCTGCAACTCAGCCGCGTAGTTGGGATCGGCGGCCAGGCGTTCCAGAATCCGGCCAACCACGGCGGGAGCCTGCTCCACTGAGGTCAGGTGGACGGCGGATCCCAAAAGACGAGTCTGTGCTTCGGCAAAGCGCGGGGTAAACTGCGGTCCCTCTCCCGGCAGGGTCACCACCGGTTTTCCCAAGCCCACACATTGCTCGGTAGCCGTTCCCGCCATGGCCAGCACCACTGTTGCTCGTTGGGCACAGGCCCCGAAGTCCCCCCAAACCAGAAGTACATCGCTGCGCTGAGATGGGATCCGAGCCTGAAGCGGGTCTCGCTCCAGGTTGGGGCTGAGGGCAGCATAGACTTGCAGCTCCTTTGGGAGCCGCTCCACCACCTGCATCATCAGAGCCCAGTTGCGATAGGCTTCCGGCGGACGGGATCCGGGCAAGAGCAGCAAGGCCGGTCGGTGGGGATCCAAAGGCAATGTCCCGCGTGGCTCTAGGCCATCCATCATCGGGTTGCCCAGGTAGAAGGCCCTCAGGCCCCGTTTTTGCAAAGCTGTAGTCGTCAGCTCATCCCGCAAAAAAGAACCCAGGCAGCGTCGGTGGGCCATCAGCCAGCGCTCCCAGGGCAGGTAATCGGAAATCGGCTGCCCAAAAGGGATCCAGGGGCGTCGGTAGGGCCCCCGTTCATCTCGCCAGTAATAGTCCGACTTGGCCGTGCCCACAAAGACGTAGGGGATCCCACTCCACCATGCCATCAGCAAGGGCACAATATCCCCCACGGCCAGCACCAGGTTCCTCTGGGCTGCTGCCCGCCGAACCAACGCCAATTGCCGCCCCGTCAGCCCCAGCAAACCGGCCCGCAAATCCCGCCACAACTGCCGCCAATCCTGATAAATAAACCCCCCCGACGGCATCACCTGGGCAATGGGCAGCAGGGGGATCCCTTGGCGTTGGTAGGCTGTCCCTTCTCCCACAATCGGCAAGGCTTGCACCGGGATCCCCAGTTGGACTAGGGCAACAGCAAGGCGACTGCCCACCTCATCTTCCCCGTGTCCATTGCTCAGACACAGCACCTGCGGTGGATTCGTTGGATTCCATTGGGTTTCCACAGCTTGCCGTAGGCGCAATCTGGGCTGAATCAAGAGGGATCCCCCAGCTCACCAGAAATCTCCTCATAGAATAGAGCCAATCCAAGAGGGGAACCCGGGAGATGATCCGAAATGAGCGACAACGAGCCGAGCTTATTGCAGCGGTAGAAGCCCTTCAGCTGGAAGGCCCCTACTTTATAGAAGAGCGCCTCACCCGCCATCGCGGCCCTTTCTTGCGGGCAGTGAAAGATGTGCCTGTAGGGGGAACTTGGTGGGAGATCCGCTATTTTCCCGCCTGCGAGCGCTATGCTTGGGCCTACTTGCCGGAAGGGGCCGGCCCACGGGCCTTCGCCTGGGGACACACGCCGCAGCAAGCCTTTCTTAGCGCCTTATGGCATCACCCTCTTTCTCCTCAGGGCCAAGGACAGCCTCAGGGAAACCATTCCGATTTACAGTGATTTACAGTGAATTGACTACTCTCCACCCTACTGACTTGCTTCCGGCTAAGGGTAGGACGGGGCTTTAGGCGCATTTTTTTGGTAAAAATTAAGCAACTCTCTTCCCACGTATAGGGAACATGAAACCCCAGGCCGTCGCCCGTATTCTGGATGCCAACCTCGATCGAGCTCGTGAAGGACTACGGGTATTGGAAGAATGGTTTCGTTTCGGCCTGGAAGAGGGAGAGCTCTCTGCCGAATGCAAGGCCATGCGCCAAGCCCTAGCCCGCTGGCACAGCGATCCCCTGCGTTTGGCCCGCGATACCCCCGCCGATCCAGGCACCCAGATCTCCCACCCCCAAGAGGAGCAACGGCGGGATCTCCGCCACCTCTTGCAAGCCAATTGCAGCCGTGTGCAAGAAGCCCTGCGGGTGTTAGAAGAATACGGCAAGTTGGCCGAATCCCACCACTGGGTGGCCCCTGGCCTGGCCAAGCTGGCCAAAGACATGCGCTATCGGCTCTACGTCTTGGAAAGTGAACTGCTGGGCGGATCCCTGCGGCAGCGTCTCCTGGCAGCCCATCTTTATTTGGTGACCAGCCCTGTGCCCCACTGGCTAGAGGTGGTGGAAAAATCCCTGCGGGGTGGGGTGACCCTGGTGCAATATCGCCGCAAAAACCTCCCCGACGGCGAGATGCTGCGGGATCTCAAACAGCTGCGGCAGCTGTGCGACCGCTACCAGGCGCTGATGATCGTCAACGACCGGGTGGACTTGGCTCTGGTCAGCCAGGCTGATGGGGTTCACCTGGGCCAGACGGATCTGCCGGTCGCCCAAGCTCGGCACCTCCTGGGATCCCAGCGGCTCATTGGCCTGTCCACCACCAACGCCGAAGAGCTGGCCCAAGCCCTGAACAGCGACGTGGACTACATTGGCGTCGGCCCCGTTTACCCCACCCCCACCAAAGCGGAGAAACCCCCTGCCGGCCTGGAGTACGTGCGCCTGGCTGCCGAGAAAGCCCACCTGCCCTGGTTTGCCATCGGCGGCATCGATCCCCACAACCTGCCCGAGGTGCGTCGAGCTGGGGCCACCCGTGTAGCTGTGGTGCGGGCTTTGATGGAAGCTGCCGATCCCACCCAGACAGCCCGCACCATGCTGGCCGAACTGCAAGGGATCCCTGCCCTATCCTAAAGATCAACCGTGAAGCTCAACCGTGAGCATTTTGCTGCTTATTGGCTGTTCCAATCCAAATGGTTTCTGAACAAGTGAGAGGAAGATGAAGTAAGGATGTTCTAAACTCCAGAGGCGATGACAGAAGCCGCAAGAAAAACAAATCCAGACAGCAGGGATCCTGCCCTGGTCGAGATCCCGGCGGAGCTGCAAGCAGGGCTGGTGACAGAGCTGGATTTGATGATCCGGGCCCGCTACCCCCTGGTTTACTTGGTCTCTCCAGAAGAAGAGCCTGCCGATGCCGTGCTAACCCAAGTAGCCAGACGGACAGACCCACCGCGGCAATTGTTGTTCTGGGACTTGGTGCGGGGCTGGCAAGATACAGGCGAGGATCGGGGCTCCATCATGGCGGCACTGGGGCGGGTGTGGCGCTCTGCCCCCAACGAGGACACTCTCTTTGTGCTGCGGGATCTGCACTTTGTGTTGCGCAACGCCACCAGCGACAAAAACGCTCCCATCATCCGGGAGCTGAAAAACCTCAGCCGCGAGCTAAAACGCACCCGCAAGATGCTGATCCTGCTCAGCCACACCCTGGAAGTGCCCAGCGACCTGGCAGAGGAGGTCACCGTCGTCGATATTCCCTTGCCCAATAGCGAAGAGATCAGCCGCCTCATCCAGCTCTACGTGGCCCCAGATAAACTCAAGCTCACCCCTCTGGCCCGCGAGCAACTGGTCAAAGCTTGTCAGGGACTGAGCCGAGAACGTATCCGCCGCGTTTTGGCCCGCGCTTTGGCCGCCAAGCAGGAGGTCAATGAAGCCGATATCGACCTGGTGCTGGAGGAGAAAAAGCAGGCCATCCGCCAAACCGGCATCCTGGAGTTTTTCACCGCCCGCGAGACCCTCAAAAGCGTGGGGGGCCTGGATAACCTCAAGGCCTGGGTGCGAGTGCGGCAAGAAGCCTTTACCGAAGAGGCGCGTCGCTATGGCCTGCCCAACCCCAAAGGCGTGCTGCTGGTCGGGATCCAGGGCACCGGCAAATCCCTCTCCGCCAAGACCATCGCCAATGAGTGGCGGTTGCCCCTGCTGAGGTTGGATGCTGGGCGTCTGTTTGCCGGCATCGTTGGCGAGTCGGAAAGCCGGGTGCGGCAGATGATCCAACTGGCAGAGGCGATGGCCCCCTGCGTGCTTTGGATCGACGAGATCGACAAAGCCTTTGGCAACATCACCAGCAGTGCCGATGGAGATTCTGGTACCAGCCGCCGGGTGTTTGGCAGCCTGATTACCTGGATGCAGGAGAAAACCAGCCCTGTTTTCATTGTGGCCACCGCCAACAACGTGCCGCTGCTGCCGCCGGAGCTTTTGCGCAAGGGCCGCTTTGACGAGATTTTCTTCTTGAACCTGCCCACCCAGGCTGAGCGCAAAGAGATCTTCCGGGTGCATTTGCAGCGGTTGCGCCCCAGCCGCCTGCGGGAGTTCGACCTGGAAGCCTTGGCAGCCACAGCTCAGGACTTCAGCGGGGCCGAGATCGAGCAAGCCATCGTAGATGCCATGTACAACGCCTTTGGGGGCAGTGGCAGCAGCACTCGGCGGGACTTTACCCAAGAAGATATCCTGCAGGCCATCCGCGAAACCGTGCCTTTGGCCTCGATTGCCCGCGACCAAATCGAGAGTCTTAAGTGCTGGGCTGCTCAAGCGGGCGCGAGAACGGCCTCTCAAGATGCCCAGGTGCTGCAGGAAATGAAGCAATGTTTTGCCTCTTCTTGAGATTCAGAATGGGTGAAATCCACCTCCCAGCCCAAATAAGGCGGCTAGTATGCCAATACCCACAGCAACTCCAGCCGCTATCTTCAAGTTTTCTTTTAGGCTTTCAGCATCTGCCCTTTCCTTTATTGCGGTTAGCAGAAATAGCTGATCCTCTTCACTAAGCCCACTTATAAAATCCGGGGATATAGATTCGATAGGGACGGTTTTAAAATGATCGATCCTGCTTCTACAGTAGAGCTGAAGCTGGGAAAGCTCCGAGTCTCTGTCTTTCTCCATCTGGGCTATTGCTGATGTTGCCTCTCCTTGGAGCTTTTTAGCCCTTTCTACTTGATCCTTACTGTATTTGGAGTCAAGGACTGCTGACCAGCCAGCAAGAAATGAAAAGAGAATAAGTATGACACCAACAAGCTCCCAGCCAATCGAGAGAGCCAAAACACCGAGCAAGAGAAAGGTCAAACAAGATTGTATGTTGTCGTCCTTCGTAATAAATCTGTAGTCAATTCTGGCATCTTCCTCCCTTACTCCAATAGCGATTAAGTTCTTCTTGAGTTCAGACTTAACTTGCTCTATTTTCTGGTTATAGTTAGCCTCGATATTTTTCTTGCGACGTTCTATCTCTTCTGCAGCTTCCTTTATCTTGTCGAAGTCAAAGGGCCAAGGGTTGCCGTCTTGGGTGCTGTAGCTGCGTTCCGCTTTCAAGTCTTGGCCATGCCCGCTCCCTTTCGTGGACGAAGTCTGGGAAAGTCTTTGGGAGTCATAGGCTTTTCGCTTCACAGGATCGCTCAGTATCGAGTACGCCTCCTGAATAGACTTAAACTTTTCCTCAATGTACTGCCGCGCTTTAACAGGCGTATCTGGGTGAAGTTTATCGGGATGGTATTCTTTGGCAAGCCGCCTATAGCTCTCTTTAATTTCTTCTAAAGTTGCATTGGGCTGTAATTCCAGCTCGCGGTAAAGGTCTTTCATGGGAGGATCCCGCGCAGGGGGCCTTGTGCCGGCTACTTTAATGCAGGGATCCTATTCTCAGAGGGGAAGCCTTGCAAAGTGCTACTCAATACCTAGACTCTTTTTTAAGCCTATTTTAGGGATCGGACAGCTCCAGCCAAGCAGCCCTTGGCTCCTCCCTCAGTAGATGCTTTTTCAAGGCCCAACGTCCAGAAAGGCGGGGTTATGAGCAAGCTGCTGCGGCTTGCCGCGCCAAGACCCACTCCACCAGGGTGCGCACCCCATAACCGGTGGCCCCTTTGTTGTTGTAGCCTGCATCCTTCTCTGTCCAAACGGGGCCTGCTATATCCAGGTGGGCCCAAGGGGTTTTCTCCACAAACTGCTTCAGGAACAGGGCAGCGGTGATGGATCCCCCTGAGCGGGGGCCGGTGTTTTTCATGTCGGCCACAATGGAGCTGAGACCCTCGAAGTAGCCTTCTTCCAGCGGCAGGCGCCAGATTTTTTCGCCGGAAAGATTGGCAGCCTGCTGTAGCTCCTGGGCCAGCGTCTCATCTGGGGTGAACAAGCCGGCAATTTCTTCCCCCAGAGCAATCACACAAGCACCGGTCAGGGTAGCCAGATCGAGGATGGCATCAACGCCCAGCTTTTCCGCAAACACCAGGGCATCTGCCAAGGTGAGGCGGCCTTCTGCATCGGTGTTGTTGACCTCAATGGTCTTCTGGTTAGAAGCGGTGAGGATATCCCCTGGGTGGATGGCATGGCCGCTGATCATGTTTTCCGTGGCAGCAACGATGAAGTGCAGCTCCACTTGCGGCTTGAGGGCGGCTAGGGCCCGTGCAGCTCCCAAAACTGCCGCTGCTCCCCCCATGTCGGTTTTCATCATGGCGATGCTGCGGGAGTCGGTTTTGATGTTCAACCCACCGGAATCGAAGGTCAGCCCCTTGCCCACCAGGGCCAATTTGGTAACGGGATCCCCTTGTGGCGGCTTGTAGGTGAGGTGAATGAACTGGGGCGGCAGATCAGAGGCTTTGGCCACACCCAAAAAAGCCCCCATCCCCAGAGCTTCGCATTCTTCCTGTCCCAGAATCTCCACCTCTAGACCATATTCCTGGGCCAGTTGGCGGGCGGTATCGGCCAGGGCAAGAGGAGTCACAATGTTGGCGGGGGCAGCCACCAATTCCCGAGCCAAGATGGTTCCTGCCGCCATCTCAATGGCCCGCTGCAGCGCGACTTCGTAATCGGGGCGAGCCTGGGCCAACCCCGGCACCAAGAGAGTTACTTCCTGCACAGAAAAGCTGTTTTCCTCTTCCCCTTTGGCTGAAGATTTAAACCGATTGTCCCGGTGCGCCACCAGTAGGCAGGCTTCGGCCACCGCCTGAACCCCACGCACCCGATCCAACCCCGTCTCCGGCAAAGACAGCATCACCTGCTTGGCTTTTAAGCTGTGAGCCTGGCGCAGGCCGTTGGCTGTGGCCCGTCGTAGGGCTTCTAGCGTTAGGGCCGCGGGATCCCCTAGCCCCACCAACACCAGTTTGCGGATCTCTCCTGTCAGGCGCAGGGCAACACTGCTATTCGGCTTCCCCTGAAACCCCTGCTCCTGAACGGTTTCCGCCACCAGCCCTGACCACGCCTTTTCATCCCAAGAGGCGATCTCAGGGGGCAGAGGAAAGCGGCCATTCCCGCCGGAAGCGGCAAAGCAATAGACCAGGGCACATTCCCCTTGAGTGAGTGGCGGCTCGCTAAGATGAAGCTGCATGAGAAATCCTTGACCAAGCTGTTGACAGCAGATCCTCAGTTTATCTAATTTTGCCGGCTCTTAGGGCAAGGGATCCCCCCTCTAGTGGGCGGGCCGGAAGATCCCGAAGCAGGAAGTGTAGCCGTGTAAAAAGGTGGATCCCCCAACGGGGCCGATCTCACCATTGCAAAAGAACCCCCCCAAGGGCAGCTCTCCAAGCAATTCCCGAAACCGTTGCGAGTCAAAATCGGGAGTGCCGTACAGGCCCTTGCCTCGCCCCAAACAGGAGAACATCAACGCCCCACAAGGCTCCGGCCTCGGTTGAGAGGGGCTTTGCCTCAAGTTGCGCTCGGCACAATAGCGGCTGAGGGCCCAACGCAGATCTTCTGCCGAAGTCTGGGCATCCCGCAGATGAAATTGCACCGTCTGGCCAGGGCGCACCTGATCCCCGATGGCCAGCGCCCCCACGCGCGGATCAACGCCCAAGATTACGCGAATGAGGAAATCTCCCGGCGTCGGCTCCGACTTGAACTCATCCATCAGCAGGCCGATGAAGAGAGAGTGGCGGGCCAATCGCTGATCCACGGGACTGAGCCGCTCTGCCAAGTCCTGCAAAACCGCTAGAGGAGGGCGACCCTCCAAGCCAAGAATCACATTCCCCTCTGCTTCCGTCACCCGCAAGGGATCCCCAATGGGGCGACACCCCTGGGCCACCACTGCATCCAGCACCACATTGCCGTAGAGCGCTAGCCCCACTGTGCCCTCTCGATACAGCTCCCGCCGAGGTGTGGAGGTACGCGCATCCAGCAAAAACAGAGCATTGCCCCGAGGGCCGCGGCCCCCACTGGCCAATCCCCCCACTTTGACGGATCCCGGATAGGCGAAATCCAACCCCTGCAGCAACTCTGAGATGCCAGAGGAAAATCCATCGGCCAAGAGCAGAAAATGAGGCTTGCTCTGCGGCGAAACCCCAACACAATCGACCCAGGCAGAAGGAGCCGCATCCAAGTCTGGCAATTGGTTCCCCCGCAGATGAAAAGGATGCAGCACCACCTCCGGCATGACCGCCAAAGACAAGGAGAGAGCCGGGCCATCCTCAATTTCATGCCCGCCACCCACAATGCCACCCCCGGAGCAGCCGATCAAAACGTCCACCTCCAGCAGCCCCGACAGCAATGGCAACACCCGGATGTATTCGCTGGCAAAGGCCGCCGACACAAACAAAACCCCCAGGTTGGGCCGCAGAGGCTGAGAGGGAACATACCCTGTCAGCAGCCCCGGCAAGCTGCCGGATCCCACCGTCTGCACCTGCCGACTCAAGGCACTTTTCAGCTGGGCCGCCTGAAGCTTGGCCTTGGCTTCCTCCACCACCTGCCGCAGAGCCGCTTCTAGGGAAGGGAGCTGGGAGAGCGCGTTCACCCACTGCATCGGCGTGTTCCTACGGTCTGGAGTTTGCTGTTTTTAGGCTAGCAATTTATGGCCAGGCTGGCTGTTCTGTGTAGTCTCGCTTTGGGACAGGATCAGGGCAGATAGGGCCGGGGATCCACAGGCGCGCCCCCGCCGGGGCGGACTTCAAAGTGCAGATGCGGCCCTGTGCTCCAGCCAGTGCTGCCGCGGCTCATGATTGTCTGCCCCTGCTGCACGTACTGGCCTGTGGAAACGTAAATCTGATGGCCGTGGGCATAGCGAGTAACAATTCCGTTGGGATGGCGGATATCCACCCGATTGCCGTAGCCATCCCCGCCATTCCCCGCGAAGATCACCACTCCCTCCTGAACGGCTACAATGGGGGATCCCACGGGGCCAGGAATATCTACCCCTGCATGAAGGCGACCGCGACGGTAGCCAAAGCCAGAGGTGATTTGCCCGGAGACCGGCCAGATAAACCCACTGCTGCGGGCCTGAGGAGGAGCTGGAGGGGGCGCTGGCGGCGCTGGCCGAGCTTGTGGCTGGCTCTGAGCTCGTCGGGCAGGAGCTGGGGTGGGCTGCGTACCCGGCGCCGGAATCGTAAGGCGTTGGCCAATGCGCAGCCAGTGGGGATTGCGCAAGTTGTTGGCTTGAATAATGGATCGCTGAGTTACCCCATAGCGGGCGGCGATCCGTTCGATGGTGTCACCGGCTCCAACTGTGTGGGTCAGGGATCCACCGGCCAAGAGGGCCTGCCGTTCTTGTTCCATTTGCTGGGCCCGGCGTTGCTGCTCCGCCTGTAATCGAGCTTGGGCTTCGGCTTGGCGTTGGGCTTCCTCCTCTTGCTGGCGGCGCTCTTCCTCTTCGCGAGCTTTCTGGGCAGCGATCATCTCCTTCTGACGCTGGATCAACTCGCCCACATCGCCGGGGATGAGCAGGCGTTGGCCAATGCGCAGATATTCCGGGCGATCCAGAGGAGTCGCTTCGATAATCCGCTGCTGGGGAACTCGGTAGCGGTTGGCAATGTCCTCCAGTGTGTCTCCCTGCTTGACGGTGTAGATCAATCCCGGCTGGCTGGGGATGAGGAGAACTTGCCCCGGCTTCAGCTCAGTACTGGCCTGAATACCATTGGAGACGGTGATGGCAGCCGCGTCGAGCTGATACATCTGGGTCAGTTGCCAGAGGGTTTCCCCCGGCTGAATTTCATGCTCCAGAATGCCTCTGGGCCCTTCTCCTGTCGGGATTCGCCCTTCTGCGAAGGCTTGGCGCAGCTGCTCCTTTTTCCGCTCGTAGTTTTGCTGCAGAGCGCCAGATAGCGTATGCACAGAGGGTGGGATCGGCTCTACCGCCGGAGACAGGGGGCGATTCAACTGTCGCTGCTGTAGGGTAGCGACTCCGGCCAAGCCCAGCATCAGCAAAAGACCAGTGGCCCAAGCCGGATATCCCCGACGCGCAGGAGCAGAATCCCCCGGCTCTGGATGGGCTGTCTCAGGCTCGGTTGGGCACCTGGGGGTGGCCGGCAGCTGCTCTTCCCCAGCTTCTGCGCAGGGATCCGCCTCCAGCTTCAGAAGCCATACCAGGCCCGTTAAGCTGAGAGAGAGGGCCAAACCAACCCATCTTGGCTTCGACCGCCCAGAGAGAGGGGCTGGAGCCCACTCCAGAAGATAGGCTTCCTCGGCAGATGAATCCGCAGAAGTCCAGGACTGTTCTGAAGGGATCCCTGCCGAGCCCTTTGGGGGTGGGGGGGAAAGGGTGCTCACGGCAGCACCGCGGAAATCCAGCTCCCCGTTTTGGGGATTGGGGAAAGTGGGTTTTAAAGGCATCCTCACACCAACAGGCTGACACTAGAGTGCAAGAGAAGAAGATGTCAAAATGAGGGGCATAAGCCCCTTGGCACCGAGCACCCCAGGGGTGACTCAAGCCGGGGTGGAGCTCGCTAATGAACAGGCTGGCTCGCACTCAGGTTAGAGTACCGTAGTTAACAAATCTAGACAAGTCTTGGCAGGTAATTTCAGCCACAATGCTTGCCTCACAATGGTTCCAGCCCTTGGCTCGTTGAGATTTTGTCGAGCCTCATCCGATTCAAGACAAAGTGCGCCATCGTCTTTTTTTGGAAGACAAAGCCTGTTTTGCTGTAGCTGAAACTACAAACTAGGGATACCCATGGATTTGGTTGTCTATAACACATTGACTCGCCGCAAGGAAGTGTTTCAGCCGCTGGCAGCAGGTGGATCTCAATCCGTTTCCGTCGGCAATTCCCAGGGATCTGCAGCTCCAGTTGCGGAGGAGAAGCCCCTGGTGCGGATGTATGTCTGTGGTGTAACGGTTTACGACCTCTGCCACCTCGGCCATGCGCGTACCTACGTGGTTTGGGACACGGTGCGTCGCTACTTGGAGTGGCGCGGCTACCGAGTGAAGTATGTGCAGAATTTTACCGATGTGGACGACAAGATCCTCAAGCGGGCGTTGGAACGTGGCGAATCCATGCAAGCGGTGGCGGAGCGCTTCATCGCCGAATATTTCCAGGACATGGATCGCCTGAACATCAAGCGGGCCGATCTCTACCCGAGGGCAACGCAATCGCTGCAAGCCATGTTCCAGTTGATCCAATCTCTGGAACTCAAAGGCTTTGCCTACCGGGTACGGGATCCGATTCGACACCAGACCGACCCGTCTTCCCTCTTGCAAGCGGGACACCAGCCAGAGACCACCGCCTCTGTTCAGTACTCTGTTTACTACTCTGTCCGCAAGTTCCCGGATTACGGCCAGCTATCCGGTCGAAAACTGGAGGAGATGGAGGCGGGAGCCAGTGGCCGGGTAGGAGAAGAAGGAGCCGACAAACAGGATCCCTTCGACTTTGCCCTTTGGAAAGCGGCCCCCCCTTCTGAGCCGGGGTTTGCCTCCCCTTGGGGTTGGGGGCGACCGGGCTGGCACATCGAATGTTCCGCCATGGTGCGGGAGACCCTGGGAGATCACATCGACATTCACGCCGGCGGGGCAGATTTGATTTTCCCCCACCACGAAAATGAGCTGGCCCAATCGGAGCCAATCACCGGCAAGCCGATGGCCAAGTACTGGATGCACAACGGTTTTCTCAACATCAACGGCGAGAAAATGTCCAAATCTTTGGGCAACTTCACCACCCTGCGACAGGCCCTCGCCGTCTATCACCCCATGGCCTTGCGGCTGTTTCTGTTGCAGACCCACTACCGTAGCCCCATAGATCTCACCGAGGCAGCCATGCAGGCGGCTAGCCGTGGCTGGGAAACCCTCCAGAAAGGGATCCACTGTGCCCAGCACTTCTGCAAAGAAGAAAAGGGATCCCCTGATGCTGAGGCCATGCAAGCCTTTCAAGCTGCTATGGACGATGATTTTGGCACCCCTGAAGCGCTGGCTATCGCTTTTGAATTGGCCAAAGAACTCACCCGCGAACACAACCTGTTCACCCATCAAGGCCAAACCCATCTGGAGCCCCAGGCCCTCAAACAAAAAAGCGCTGCCTTGCTGGAGATTTTGGCTACTTTGGGATTCTGTTGGCCCTCATTCTCTGAATTCGAGGGATCCAAAGAAGCAGCTACAAATGGGGAACTTAACTTTAAAAAAATCGAGGAGCTGATCGCGCAGCGCTCGGCAGCCCGCAAGGCCAAAAACTTTGCCGAAGCCGATCGCATTCGGGATCAGTTGAAAGCCTTCGGCATCACCCTCATCGATCAAAAAGATGGCACCACCCGTTGGCTGCGAGAATAGGGGTTGAGGAGCATTCCTCGGGCTCATTCAAAATGGATGTGGCTGTAACCTAGGGGCTCAGAGGGGCAAAGTGCTTCTCCCTTCGTTTGGGTTGCTGGAAAAGTTCGGCTAGAGTCAGATCAGTGACTGTGTCAACGTCTCGGCGGATCCCCATGCTCTCTCTGGCTGCAACTGAACCGCATCTGAGTCCCATCGATCTGGATCGCCTGCTTACCCCTGAGATTCAGCGGCCAGCCCGCTACTTGGGCAAAGAGTTCGGTGCCGTCCACCGTCCTTGGGATTCGGCGCGGGTGCGTTGGGTGCTGAGCTATCCAGAGCTGTACGAGGTGGGAGCTTCCAACCTAGGCCACCTCATCCTTTACAACATCCTCAACGCCCAGCCGGATCAACTGTGTGACCGCACCTACTTGCCAGGCCCGGATCTGGCGGCCCGCCTGCGGCAGTTGGGGATCCCGCTGTTTGCCGTGGAATCCCGCCGCCCTCTGCGCGCCTTTCACATCATTGGCTTCAGCCTGGCTTACGAGCTGGGGGGCACCAACATTCTGGAGATGCTGGATCTGGCCGGGATCCCGCTCAGGTGGTCGGAACGGCAACCCTTCACCCCGGAAGAGTGCCCTCTGATCTTTGCCGGCGGGCCAACCGCCACCTCCAACCCGGAGCCCTTTGCCGACTTTTTCGATTTCTTCGTCTTCGGAGATGGGGAAGAGGTGCTGCCGGAAATTGGCCAAGTGCTGGCCGGATCCCTGTCCAAGCCCCGCCGAGAGGTCTTGCTGGAGCTGGCCCAGGTGCCGGGGGTGTACGTGCCCCAGTTTTACGAAGGGATCCCGCCTCGACCCATCGTGCCTGGGGTGCCGGAGCGCATCCGCCGTCGGGTGGCCCTGCCTCAACCCCAATACTCCGTCGGCCTGGTGCCTTTGGTGGAAACCGTCCACGACCGCCTGGTGATGGAAGTGCGGCGGGGCTGCACACGGGGCTGCCGATTTTGCCAGCCGGGAATGCTTACCCGCCCAGCGCGGGATGTGGATCCGGAAGCAGTGGTGGAGGCTGTGGTGCAGGGCTTGCGGAGAACAGGTTACAACGAATTTTCCCTCTCTTCTCTCAGTTGCTCCGACTACCTTTCCCTGCCGGCGGTGGGAGCGGAGCTGCACAACCGTCTCCTCAGAGAACACATTGCCCTTTCCCTGCCCAGCCAGCGGGTGGATCGCTTTGATGAGCAAATTGCCGCCATCATGAAGGGATCCCGCCGCTCCGGCCTCACCTTTGCCCCCGAAGCTGGCACCCAAAGGCTGCGGGACATCATCAACAAGGGCCTTACTGATGCCGACTTGATTCGCGGCATTCGCACCGCTGCCCAAGAGGGCTGGGACAAAATCAAGCTCTATTTCATGATTGGCCTGCCCGGCGAGACCGACGCCGACGTGATTGGGATCGCCCGCACCGTCGAGATGCTGCAGCGAGAATGTGCAGCCCTGGGTCGCAAGCGGGTGGAGTTTACCCTCACCCTCTCCAACTTCACCCCCAAGCCCCACACCCCCTTCCAGTGGCACCGGGTGGACTACGCCGACGTGCAGCGCAAGCAAACCCTGCTGCAGAAAGAGCTGCGGCGGCTGCGGGGCGTCAAAGCCCACTTCACCGACATCCGCTTCAGCATCCTGGAAGACTTCATCGGCAAAGGGGATCGTTCCCTAGGCCGCATGATCGAGCGGGCTTGGCGGGCCGGTGCCGGCATGGATGCCTGGTGGGAAAGCATCGACACCGCCTATGCTGCCTGGGTGAGGGCCTACTGCGGCGAAGAGGTGGATCCTGCCGCCGATCCGGTCGCCCTCTGCGCCCATCTCCCCATCCGGGAATTGGGCCTGGAGGATCCCTTGCCCTGGGATCACATCGATACCGGCATCGACAAAAAATGGCTGCAAAAAGACTACCGCCGCGCCCTGGAAGCCCTCACCGTGGAAGACTGCTCCTTCGAGGGCTGCTCCGCCTGCGGCATCTGCGGCCCCGGCTTCGGCCACAACATCGTCATTCCCCCTCCGCCCGTCCCGCCCCTGCAGAGCAAACCCACCCCCACCCCGGATCCCCTGGAGCCGGAGCCACCTGCCCAGCGTTTCCGCATCACCTACGGCAAAACCGGGGATCTGCGCTGGCTGGGCCACCTGGATCTCATGCGCCTGTGGGAACGGGCCTGTCGGCGAGCGGGGTTACCTCTGGCCTTCAGCGGCGGCTACCACCCCATGCCCCGCCTGGCCAACGCCAACGCTCTGCCCATCGGCCAGGAAGGCTATGGCGAAATCCTGGATCTGGAGCTGCTGGATCGGCCTGAAGGTCCTCTGACGCCTGAGAAACTGCGCGCCCTTCTGAGCGAACAGCTGCCCCCGGAGATCCCCATCCAAGCCGTCCAAGAAATTAGCCTTCGGGATCCCTCGGCCACCGCAGCCGTTTACGCCGCCGAATATCAGCTCACGGTGAGCTGCGAGTTGCCCAAAGCCATTTGCGTCAGCGGGATGGAGTCCTCTTGGCCCGCCTGGGTTACCCAGATTCTGGATGCGCAGGAAATCTGGATTGAAAAAACCTCTAAGTCCGGCAACTCCTCTCCCTTCAATGCCCGCGCCCTGCTGTACTACCTAGAGTTTCAGGGCTTGACCCCTGAGGGCAGTGCCCGCCTCCTTTACCGGGGCAGTTGCCGCAACGACGGCGCCTACCTGAGGCCCACCCATCTGGTTCAAATGGCCGAGTCATTGGGGTTGCCCCGCTGGACACTACAGACGGCAAAGCGGCTGCGCCTGTTGTGGGAGAACCCCCTAGCCAATCCAGATTGAGCACTTCCTCTGGGAGCAACCCAAGGGCTAAGGGTCTGTCTGGGCTGAGGGATCCCACAAGCGCTATAATGCTGCTATTGCTGGCTCCTGCCGCTGTGGGGCTCGCCAAGCATCAACTTGACCAAGGGCGGGGTGAGCAGCAGGCAAAAGCTGGGCCGGATTTTGGAATGGAGACACTCTTAACTCAGTACCCAGGGCAGGTAACAGGCGTGATGGGGTCGAGTCGATAGGTGCAACAGAAAAGTGTACCTCTTCGACCTAGCCCAGATCTAACCAGAAAATTTTACCCTGAGAAGGTGCTTCTTTCCGCGCGCAAACCCTGTCTTGTTGTGGACTATCGCTACGCGACGCTTTCGCGAACAGGCTGGGCCGCACAACTGGGGTTCTGCAATGGGCCAGCGTTCGATCTCCCGAGGCGGAGCCGTCTTGCTCCCTGAGCCTATCGATTGAGCCCATCCATGAATCTCCATGCAAACCTCACCGAATCCATTCATCCCATCCGATGAGTTTTCCTTCCAATCAGCAGAAGCCCCCCGCTGTACCCACCAGAGCCAGCATTGGGTAGTTCACATGCACTTAAACTCACCTCACCCATTGGAGAGGAAACAAAGCCAAGCGTCAAAGTAGAGCTGAGGGTAATGGACAGCCCCATGATGAGTCAATCCTGGTCAAAGAAACTTAAGCGGATCCCAGCAAAAGGACAACACCTCGCCAGAATGAGGGTTCAACCCGTAACCGCGTGCCCTTGGGGCGGGGAGGGAAGTTAATGCCCAGGCAGATTGTCATTGCCGAGCAACATCGAGTGGCAGCCGTCTTCGCCGAAGATCAAGTGCAGGAGCTGATCGTCGCCAGCGGCGCTCACCAAGTGGGAGACGTTTACGTCGGAATCATCGAGAACGTTCTGCCCAGCATCGATGCCGCTTTCGTCAACATCGGCCCTGCAGAGCGCAATGGGTTTATCCACGTCAGCGACCTGGGCCCGCTGCGCCTCAAGCGAAGTCATGCCTCGATTTCTGAGCTGGTCTTGCCGCAGCAAAAGGTGCTGGTACAGGTGATGAAAGAGCCTACCGGCAACAAAGGGCCAAGGCTTACCGGAGATTTGGCCTTTCCAGGGCGGTATTTGGTGTTGCGACCCTACGGAAAAGGCGTTCATCTGTCCCGCCGCATCGAGGATCGAGAAGAACGCAACCGTTTGAAATCCCTGGCCATTTTGATTAAACCCCCGCAGATGGGCCTGTTGGTGCGCACCGAAGCGGAAGGTGTGTCCGAAGAAGCGATGATCGACGACCTGGAGCAATTGAAGAAACTCTGGGAAGATATTCAACAGCAGTATCAGGCAGCACGGGGGCCGGGGCTACTCAACCGGGATGACGACTTTATTCAGCGGGTGCTGCGGGATGTTTACTCCGACGATGTGAACCGTATTGTGACCGACTCTGCGGCAGGAGCGAAGCGAGTCCGTAGCTATCTGCAGGGCTGGAACAAGGGCCAAATGCCCCCTGGTGTCGTTGTCGATGCCCACCGCGAGCCCACCCCCATTCTGGAGTATTTTCGGGTCAACGCGGTTATTCGGCAGGCGCTGCGGCCACGGGTGGATCTGCCCTCTGGTGGCTACATCATCATCGAGCCCACCGAGGCCCTGACGGTAATTGATGTTAACTCGGGCTCCTTCACCCAATCGGCCACTTCTCGGGAGACAGTGCTGTGGACAAACTGTGAGGCGGCTACCGAGATTGCCCGCCAATTGAGGCTGCGCAACATTGCCGGTGTGATTGTGGTGGACTTCATCGATATGGATTCCCGCCGCGACCAGTTGCTGGTTTTGGAGCATTTTAACAAGGCCCTCTCCAGCGACAAAGCTCGCCCACAGGTGGTCCAACTGTCGGAATTGGGGCTGGTGGAGCTCACCCGCAAACGGCAGGGGCAAAGCCTTTATGAGATCTTCGGCCATTCTTGCCCTACCTGTGAGGGGCTGGGGATCCTGGCCCGCTTGCCGGGGGCCGAGCCAGGGCATCTGTTAACAATAGAAAGCGGCCTGACGGTAACGCTACCCACCGAGGCGGAAGGAGGGGATGAGGAAGAGGCCGGCCCGATCCTGCCCCGCGATGGCAACCCCCAACGGGCACGCCTGCGAGTGGGGAGCGATGGGCTGTCTCGAGGCGATAGCCGTGCGCTGCTGCGGCGGTCGCGCTCTGCCCCCGGACAACGACGCCCCAGCCCGGATCCCTTTACGACTTCAGACGATCTGGAGGAAGAGCCACGGGTTGAAACGGGACGCAAGCGTCCCCGTGAAGACTGGGGGGATCCCCGCACTGGCCAGCGCCTCGTTGCTCGGAGCCTGGATACTCCTGTAGAAGAGGAAGCCCCAGAGCCGATGCAACTGCCAGGGGGCGGAGCAGACCTAAAGCGTCAAGAACCCCGCCGTTCTGGCCCTGGGGAAGAGGCAGAATCCGCCTCACGCAAAGATCACACTTCCCCAGCCCGCACCGTTCGCGCCAGCGGGACGGAGTCCTCAGAAGGCCGTCCGGCTCCGGTACGGCAAACCGTCACCGTGGAGATGACCCCGTTACAACAACGGGTCTACTCGGAGTTGGGGCTGTCGCCGCTGTTGCTCCTTGACCAGCCGCCGCCTTGGGGCCGAGACACGGCGGTTAGGGTGGTTCTGCCGGGAACTGTCGAGGTGGAAAGTAGCCCAGAGGTGGAGACTGAGGCAACTTCTCAGGCGGAGGAGTTGGCGCCCGAACCGGGTGCCTTGCAGGAGAAGGAGCCGCTGGATACCGTTTCTCCACCCGAACCCTCGGAACCCGAAATCTCCTCTGCTGAATCGTTCCCGTCAGCCGTGCAGAGCAGCTTGGCCGAGCCAGCCGCGGAACTGGGGATCAGCCCTGCCCAGCAATCTCCAGCAGCCTCCAGGCGACGGCGCTCCCGCAGCAGTTAGGCGCTGCTCTCAAGCCCAGGGGCAGGCATGGGAGTATGGTGGAGCGGGCAAGGCCGAGTTTGATCTGGGAGGGATCCCTTTGGCAGCAGGGGATCCTGCGGGTGGCGGGGGTGGATGAGGTGGGGCGGGGGGCCCTGGCCGGGCCGGTAGTGGCGGCGGCGGTAATTTTGCCGGCCCAGATGGATCCCAAAGAACTGGAGGGAGTGAGGGATTCCAAACAACTGCGTCCGCAGCAACGCGCTCAATGGGCGGAACGGATTCGGCAGGTGGCTTTGGCTGTGGGCGTTGGCAGTGCCTCTGCTGCTGAGATCGACCGGCTCAACATTCGCCAGGCCACGGTGCTAGCCATGCAGCGGGCTTTGGCCAAGTTGGATCCAATCGAACACATTTTGCTGGATGGATTGCCGCTGGCCGAGCTGGGATCCCGGCAAACGGCCCTGGTCAAGGGGGATCACATCAGCCTCTCCATTGCCGCTGCTTCAGTTGTGGCCAAAGTCTGGCGAGATGCCTTGATGCAGAGCTGGGATCGGCAGTACCCCGGCTACGGCTGGCGCACCAACGCTGGCTATGGCACGCGGGAGCACCGACTGGCGTTGCAGAACTTGGGGCCCACCCCGCAGCACCGCCGCAGCTTTGCCCCCTTGGCAGAACTGAAAGTCAGCAGATATGATGGTTAATGCAGTTGCATTGCCCACGTAGCTCAGTGGACTAGAGCACTGGGTTCCGGTCCCAGGTGTCGGAGGTTCGAATCCTTTCGTGGGCGTCTTCAGGCATACAAGTTCAGCCATATAAGTGGGCAACATACTCTCCGTACCCGTTGTAGGGCAAGGTGGGAACGATTTGCCACTGGGAACGGGATCCGAAACCGATCAAGACTTCCTGCTCCTGTGACCAGCGGGGGTGGGGCACCCTAGGATCCACATTGGCCTCAAATCCATACTCCTCAGGGGCGAGGGTATTCCAAAACGTAGAGGGTTGATGATCCAAAAGCTCGATTTTGACGATGGATTTTCCCCCCTTAAAGCCATACTTCCAGGGAACTACCATGCGAATTGGCGCTCCGTGCTGTTTGGGCAACGGCTTGCCATAAACGCCGAGGGCAAAAAAGGCCAACTCGTTAGCCATTTCCTCGATCCGCAACCCTTCCGTGTAGGGCCAAGGCAAGTTGGGGGGCCAGATCGGGCCAGGCATGATTTCCGAATCGTAAAAGGAAGTAAAGCGGACAAATCGAGCCGTCGGCAAGGGATCCACCCGTTCCAGCAACAGCCGCATCGGAAAGCCCAACCACGGCACCACCATCGCCCAGGCTTCCACACAGCGAAAGCGATAGATGCGCTCTTCGAGGGGGAAGTTAAACAGATCTTCCAGGCCCAACCGCTGAGGATGCCGCACCAGCCCGGTAATCTCGACAGTCCAGGGATCCGTGGGCAAAGCCTGTGCAGCCCGCCAGACGCGCTTTCCGGAGCCAAACTCGTAAAAGTTGTTGTAACGAGCAGCTACAATCTCCTCGGTGACGGGCCTGCCCACATCCGAAAAGTGGGGGTTGAGTGGGATCCCCCTCAGCTCTCGTTCTACCGAGGGAGCAGCTCCCCTGCTGCCAAACCCAAAAATAGAAAAACTGGCTCCCACCCCAACGGATCCCAGTTGCGCTAGAAATTGCCGCCGGCTGAAAAACATCTCTTCTGGAGTGACCTGTGCCTCTCGTTGCCAGGGGTGAGGAACTCGGATCCCGAACATCCATCAGCCATCCTTTGATTCAGAGTCAGGGAAAAAGTCTGCCGCCCGAACTACTACATCCTAAATGAATTACTACATCCTAAACGGATCTAAGCCGACATTCCCCGAGCTCGTTTCCAGCGCTGCCCCATGTGTAGTCATTTCAAATGTAGTCATTTCAAACAGCAATGAAACGATTTGTTATGTCTGTCCCTGGCTTCCCTCTCCTTTTGAGAGAGGGGTTGGGGGTGAGGGAAACCCTGCAGGCTGGGATGATCGGTGACGAAATCACGGTATAGCCGTGTTGGCTGAGTCCGTGCTGCTGGAAAAAAGTGTGGGGATCAGCTAAGGACTTGAGCTGGGCTCCGGCAAAACGTAGATGGACTCCACTTGCCGCCCTGCCGATGGCACTGCCTGGATGGTGCCCTTGTCGATGTGGTAGATGACCTTCTCTGCTTGCAACTGATTTTCCCCTTGGTTGATGATGACCTGGCCCTCCAGCTCAATGCGTTGCTCCTGGCTGTAATACACAGCTCTTTGGGCGCGGGCCGTAAGCCGCTCGGCAGGAAAACTGAGGGTGACATTGCCAATGGCCGTAAAAACCCCTGTGTTGGCGTTGGCCTCCTGCACATCGGCGCTGATGCTGATGGCACGAGGATTTTGACCCCAGGCCGGGATCCCAAGGGCCAGCACCACACCCACAGCCCAGCCCAGCGTCCCTAGCCGCTGCCAACCCTTCCGGTCAAACGCCATCTCCAAAGCCATGCCCCATCACCCCGTCAAACCACCCCAGCAGCCAGTCTAGCCCGTCAATCCAGGTCACAATGGCGGGGGGCAGCCTATGGGTCCGTTCCCTTTCCCCCCTGGGGCAGAGCTTGGGCAAGCTGTCTTTCCAATTCGGCAACCCGCTGCATGAGCTGTCGGTTGGCTTCCAGCAGCTCCCGCGCCTGGCTGTTGAGGTAGGGATCCGACTCCCACCAATTGATGCCGATCTCCTTGGCCTTATCCACCGAAGAAATCAGCAGGCGAATGCGCACATTCAGCAACTCCACATTGCCCACCGAAACGGTGATGTCTCCGGCGATCACAATGCCCTTGTCCAGCACCCGCTCCAGCACATCGGCCAGCGAGGAGCCATGAGTAGCCGTGGTCAAGGGTTGAGAGCTAATCGGCACAGAGTTCATCGACCTCCAAAGCGTACCAACAGGCAAAAGACTCAGCCAGGCAGTTGGTCTAGCAGATGATTCAGCAGCTGGGATCCCTCTTCATAGCGCTTGCCAGCCCGGGGCAACAGCACATCCGCACACAAAGCGCGAAAATCGGCATTCTCTTTGCTGACCGCCAGCTCATGTTCCTTGACAATGCGCCCGATCATCAAACAACTGCGCAGGCTGGGGTGGCGCGTCAGATCCAACTTGCGGCGAAAAGCCCGCACAATGTGGACGATCTTGAGGGCGTCGGGGCCGGATAAGCCTATTCGCGAGGTGAGAATCTCCTTTTCGGTCTCGATGTCCGGCTCCCCCATATCGATGGTGATCATCCGATCCAGCAGCGCATCTTGGGCCCTGTGAACCCCGGTATATTCCTCCGGGTTAGAGGTAAAAATGGCCCGGAACTGGGGATGCACCCGCAGATATTCCGAGCGGTTGCTGTCCGGCGGCAACACCAGCAGCCTCTCCTCCAAGGCACTCAGGAGAGCATTGTTGGCCTCAGGGCGGGAGCGATTGAACTCGTCGTAGATGAGGGTAAACCCCTCTCGGCAAGCCAAGGTGAGGCGGGCATCCACCCAGCGCTGCTGCACATCCTCCTCCGTCTTCACCACCGAGTGAATGAAGTTGTCCACCACCCGCCGATGGGTAAAACCGGTGCGCCCCCCGATGAGGTCGGAAGAATCGAAGCGGTCATCCCCATAGATCAGCATGATGGGGCGGCCCAGCAGGCTGGCCAGATGCATCGCCAAAGTGGTTTTGCCCGTACCCGAAGGCCCCCGCAAATGCACCGCAAAGCCCGATTGCAAATAGCGCAAAGCGCGGCGGGTAATCCGCTCAATGTAGGGGGTGTTCACGAACTGGCGGGGACGCGCCTGCAGAACCGTGGCCATGGAGATACTCAACCTCTTTGCTGCCCTAGACTCCTTTGCCTTGACTATAGCCCGGATGTTCTTCCTGCGCTCGGCACAACTAAACTGCGACCGTCCCCGACACCATGCGCCGCAGCGTAGCCAAGATTTCCGAGGGATCCAACCCCAGATCCACCGCGCCGCGGGCCAACAAATCCCGCACCCGTTCCCGATCCCCAATTACCTGCAGCAGGGTCAAGTTGGGATCCTGCGCTTGTAGATCACTCACATACTTGTTGACATAGTCAAGGATGGGATCTACCTGTTTCTCAACAGTAGGCGGAACTTCAGGGGGTTCAGGCGTTATTAAACCCTCCGAGGGCTGGGGCTGGGGAACAGAGACGGGAGCAGGCGGCTCCACCGGGGCTTGGTCTTCGGCTATGGGCGTTGAGTCAGAGGCAGATATTGGCGCCTCACCGGCAATCTCAACGGAACTGCCAGAACCTTCACCGGAAATAGAGACCTCAGGTTCTGGGGCGAGGACAGGGATCCCATTGCCCCACACCTGCTTATGCAACTCCGCCCGGAAAGTGGCCAGGGATCCCCGCAGGGCCTGGGCCTGGGCTTGCTGTTCCTGAGCCATCTGAGCCAGCTCCTGTCGAGCCATTTGCCGGAGAGCCTGTACCCACTGCCGCAAATCGGCGCAAAAAGACTGCCGCGCTTGCTGAGTTTTGTCGGCCATCGCCTGCCGAGCCTGCGTATAGGTGCTCAGCAAATGCTCCACAGCCGCAGTCAAGTTAGCCCGGAAAGCCTGCAATTGCTGCCGGCTGACTTCCAATTGAGCAGCCCGTTCCCGCTCCAGGCGAGCCAGACGCTCTGCCACCGACTTGGCCCGCTGAGCCGCCGCTTCCGAACGGGAGCATTCGTCCAGGGATCGCCTCACAGCCCGCTCCTGCCTCAGTTTCTGCAATTGGCTGTGGGTTTGCTCCGTCTGGTGCCGTATTGCTTCTTGTCGTTGCTGGCGGCGCTGCCCCAGCTCAACCATCAGGGCTTGGTGCTGCTCTAGGCGCTGCTGCCGGGATCGGCTTAACAAACTTCGATTCTGAGCCACCCGCTGGCTGCGGGCCATGGCCCATTGTTCCTGCAAACTCATGATCTCCAATCCCTCACGTCGTTTTCAATGCTTGGGTGGATACAGCTTCTCTGCCTGTTCCCAACTCGATGGCACTGCCAACCTGTAGCTCAGTGCGGCTGCAAGACTCAATCCTCGAACAAAACCCGCAGAAGCAAGGCAGAGACCGGCGGTGGATCCCTGCCTCGCTTTCCGACGGCTAGCTTCCTACGCCTCCGCCCAGAGAGCATAACTCATCCAACCATTGCGATGCTCAAGGCGAGAGGGTTGTGGGCACTTTCCTTGGTTGAGTGATTTTGGTTAGGCAGATTTAGACGGCAGGAGCAGCAGCAGTAGCCGTCAGACCCACAGCCTCAGCGTACTTCAGGTAGGTTTCCACAGAAGCCACAACGACGCGGGCTTCAATGGCCAACAGCTCGATCCCAACCAAAGAAACCCGCACCCAGGCATCGACCACGATACCTTTATCCAAGATGCGATCGATCACTTCGGCCAAGCTGGACGAGGAGTTCACTTTCTCTACTGCCATAACGATCTCTCCTGCACTGATACTGCTGATACTGATGAGGGTTGAAAAGGACAGACAACTCGGCGGCAAAATGGCATGTAGAAGGGATCCCAGCTGAGGATTCACCTTCCCTAGGGCGACAGCCGCACCCTCTATCACCCTAGCCCTATTGTGCTGGCTTTTTTCGGGGAGAACACCCGTAGATTCGCTTAAAAAAGACGGCGAACTCGAAAGGTTTACCGCTTTTCTAAGCGCCATCCCCCCTACATAGTACTCGCCAGCAGAAAAAATGGGCAAAGATGAGGGCGAGTTTTGAGCCCAAGTTGTGGAAGTGTGGTGGAGGGGCAGTGGGAAGCGGCAGGGATCCCCTATACTGGGGGCAGTGGGCTTGCTGACATACCGTTTCTCGCTGGCTGATAGGGCTGTCGTGACCGATTTCAACACCGGGATCCCGAGCGTGCGTCGCCTGCAGAAGGTCATCAAGGATCGGGAAACCCTCGAGGTCAAACTCAATACCGGAGATGTCTTCGTCGGCCAGTTGCGCTGGCAGGATCCCGATTGCCTCTGTTTAGCCGATGCCGAGGGGCGGGAGTCGCTGCTGTGGCGGTCTGCCATTGCTTTCATCAAGGTCAGGCCTCAGTCTTAAGTACTGCTCCGGATCCCTGTACAGCTCTTCTTCCCAATTTTTGAATAAATCTTTACAACAACTCAGGGCTTTTCTGTTGAGGGCAGTTTTCTCCAGTTGACCCACTCCTGCTGGGTTTTTGGAGTGGTTGACTACCCTGCCGTCGCCCTGAGTCTATCCCAAAGCCGTCCCCCATTGCTCCGCAACGCTGTTGCAACTGCGTCAGCGGGCCGGAGGCCTTGAGGACGAGGCTTTAGACCCAGTTTTTTGGTAAAAATGCCAATTAAGAAGGGTATGATAAGGAGTGTTAAAAAATCTGATCTCTCCTCACCCAACCATGACGACTGCCCCCATTGAGATACCGCTTCAGCCCGCCGCCCAACGGCATAACCACTACAGCCGCGAAGACTTTTTTCGCTTTGACCTCTCCCAGGGATCCCTTGTGGACTGGACGGGCGCCCGCAATGTCTTGGTGAGCGAAGACTTTATCCTGGGTTTACAGCAGGGCCTGGAGGAAGAAGTGGGAGATGCCTCGGCTTCTCTGATGTACACCATTGGCCGAGAGTGGGGACGCAACGATGCCCTCCATTTTTCCCGCTGGTTTGAGGAGGAATATCGGCGCCACCCCAAGCAGAGTAATCTCATGTTTCTCTTGGAAACCTGGTGGTGGCCTCTGACCTCGCAAGGATGGGGGCGCTGGGAGGTGGAGACCGAGAGTCGGCGGCAAGGGTTTATTTTCATCAACCTCTTTGACTCCGCCGTGGCCCGTACCCTGGGGGATGTGGGCAAACCTGTCTGTCATCTTTACGCCGGATTGTTTGCCGGCTTTTTTAGCACCATGGTGGAACGGCAACTGAACTGCATCGAGATCCAGTGCTACTCCATGGGAGAAAGCTACTGCAAGTTTTTGCTCGGCAGCAAAGATCGCATCGATGCGGCTGCCTTCTGGCTAAACGAAGGGGCCAGTGCCAGCGAAATTGCCCAAAAATTGCGTTCAGGCCAGGGAGTAGCCAAGGCATGACCTGGAAGATTGCTTTAGAAGATTCGGTGCAAAGCTTTTTTGCCCGTCTAAATTGGGATAACCGCCCCCTACAGAGGCGCACTCTGCCGATGCCTTTTCTGCAAGTGCGGGAGCATTTTGGCTCCATCCCCTGGGCCGGGGATCCCCTGAGTTTGGCCGCGCATTCTCTGGGATCCCTGTCGGCAGCACCGGAACCCGAGCCGGAAGAAGAGCAGATCACCTTGGCAGATCTGTTCAGCTTGTTTTGAGTCTCCTAGCACCCACTGACATCCGGAAGAAGCGAGATGGTAAGCCCCTTGGAGCAGATGCTGATCGAGTCGGAAGCCCGCTACCTCAAGCCAGAGGAGCTGGAGCATCTGAAGGCCTATGTTCTCGGCTGGCCAAAACGACAACATGTGTACCGAGTTTTGCGGGAACGGGAGAGCCAGGTGGTGAGCAAAACCCTAGATGCCCTGCAAAAGGAGATGCCCGACCTTTCTCCCCAAGTGTTGGATCTGTGCCGGCGACACCTGCTGTTGCTGCTGCGTCACAGCGCTATGGCCATGTTGCTGCAGGACGAAAACCTCCTGAAGGAGCGGCTGCTCGAGTGGATGGAAGAAGAGGTGCGCCTGTACGGGCTGCAGAGGGTTTATGAGGTTGCCTATCGGATTTTCCAGCAGGAGCTGAGAGACCATTTGGCTCCTGGAGAGTTGGAGTTTATCCGCCCTTTGATCACCCAGGTACAGGTGGCCTTGCTGTTTTAGAGCTAGATACTTTTTTGCTTTTTGCATTTTTCGGTGCTAGAGCGCTCTATCTCAACTAGCCGGAGACTTCAGTGTCGTTGGAGTTAATGTTAGCGTTGTAGTAAATCTGCCCAAGGGGTATTCAATTGCTGGAGGGATCGCCATAAGATTTGGAGCGTAAACAACCGTTCTCCCAGCTCAACAACCAACGAACTGTCAACTGCACCCTGCTCCTATTTGGATGCTTAAAGCTCAATAACGACTTGGATTGGATAACCAGGGGATCCCTTATGACCGGCACTAGCTCTATCTCCAATGGCTCAGTCACCTTTGATCCCTACACGCCCGTTTTGGCCAACTACTACACACCCAGCGCTTATCTGCGAAGCGATTTGGAATCGGGCTTACTGGAAAGTCGCCACGGTGAACGTCTCTTGGCCCTTCCAGAGGCATTGCTGCGGGGCATCTACACGGGCCTGGAATACGAGACCGGCCAGGCTGCTCGTTTGGTGTTGCGCAACTGTGGTCGGATGTGGGGCAAGGAGTTTTTCCGCCGTTTTGCCCAAGAACTCTCCGACTACTACCAGAAGCCTTTGGCCGAGCTAGAGATGGGCACCTTTCTGCAAAGTCTGAGACAAGCCTGGAAAGCTCATGGCTGGGGATTGATCGAGATCGACTGGACTTACAAAGATCAAGGAGTGCTGGTGGTGTCGATTCGCAATTCCCCCTTCGCTGCCGTCACGCCTCCCCATTTCAAGCGTCCGATGGGCTTTTTGGAGGCAGGGCTGTTGGCCACCTGGTTTAGCCAGCTAACCGGCCAGGATTTGCTCTGCGTGCAAACCGCCAGCGAGGCTTTGGGAGCGAAGAGCAATTTGTTTGTCGTAACCGCTGCTGCCCGCCTCAAAGAGGGAGAAGCCTGGGTGGACTCCGGCCTCAGCCACGAGCAGATCCTGGAAAAGCTCCTGCAGCCCAGCTAGGCGATGGGGGCTGGTTTTCCCCAGAGGGATGGGATCCCAACAGGGATGAGTCTGTATAATTTTCTGGAAGCAAGGCGAGCTCAAGCGCGCGAGGGTGTGGCCATTGGGGTGGCGAGTCAGAGCAATTCGGGGAGCCATCACCGTACCTACAAACAGTGCCGAGGCCATTGGCGCGGCGGTGGCTGAGCTGCTGGATACGCTAGAGCACCGCAACGCCCTCGATCCGGCTGAACTAGTCAGCGTTATTTTTTCCGTTACCCCTGATTTAAATGCAGCTTTTCCCGCCCAGTTTGCTCGTCGTCGCCCCGGTTGGGAGTCGGTGCCTCTGTTGGATGTGCAACAGATGGAGGTGAGCGGCGACTTACCCCGTTGCATTCGGGTTTTGATCCAGTTGAATACTCCACTTGCTCAAGCGGACATGCAGCATGTTTATCTGCGAGGTGCCCGCGAGTTAAGGCCAGATCTCAGCACTGTTTGATCGATCCATACAGCACCAGCACAGGGTTGACACTCTCACCGACTAAAGTCGGGGGATTTCTACACTGGAGGTGGGACAGTCTGTTGCCATGGGCAACATGGGGCATGATGGATCCCGGATTTGCCCCGCTTATTCTGGGGGAAAAGAATGGCTTAACTCAAGTTGATCCGGGTCGTATCACTACTGATTTGGGAAGGCGCAGAACATCCAGATTCACTCATAGACTTACTTGGACTTACAGTCATTTTAAACAGGTATGAAACATTTCCATCCAGCTCCCCTTTCTTTTTGGGAGATGGGGTGATGGCAGCGGCACAGAGCACTTGGGGGGCTTCTCAATTAGCTTAAAATGACTCTACTTAAGATAAGAGTAGATCTGAGAGCTCAAGGAGACAGCTTTTCTCGCAGACGGTTTTCCCACTGTTGCAGTTGCTCTTGGCGAGCGGCCACCTCTGCTTCGCGACGGCTCAGCTCTTGGCTTTGCCGAGTCAAGGATTGCCGCCAGCTTTCAATCTCCGACAGATCCACCAGACTGTGGGTTCGGGATAGGTTGTGCAACATCTCCACCAGCTTCATGGCTGCCTCTTCCACCCGCCGTACCTGCCGCTCTTCCGAAAGCTCAACCAGCAGCAACACCCCAATGTTGTAAGGGCCAACCTCTTTGCAGGTGACCCCTTCTGGCTTGCGCAGCGGCATCCAAACCCCGTCCTCGGCCTGCCGGGCCAAGAGCTGCAGCTCCCCCTGGCCGAAGAGACTTTTTTTGTGTACCCGTGCCAGATACAGCATGGAACATGCAGGAAGATGCTGCCGATTTTAGCACCGATCCCTTTTATTGAAGAGGGATCCCGTCCCTACACCCAAACCTGGGTTTTGTTGTCCGTGCCACCAGGAGGATCAATGCTAGGATCGGCTGTGGAATGGATAAGGCTCAACGCTCTCCCGTCTTCATCGTTTAGGGATCCCTGGCATGTTTCTCACCCAAAGCCCCTACTTTTTGATGGCAGCGCTGGTGGCGATTGCCAGTGGAGCCATCTTTGCGGTTCGGTTCATCAAGCGCGAGGCCTCCGCTGAGTACGACGTGATTTTTGCCACGATGGGCCTGATCTATTCCGTCTGTTTGCTCTTGGAAGGTCAGCGGCTCATTCCGTTGCTGTTCTTTGCCCAGGTGCTGTTGGCGGTGATGGCCGGCTGGTTTGCCCTCGAAACTTTCCGGTTGCGCATCCTCTTGAGTGAAAAGGCACGGCAGGTGGGCGGGGCTCGTCCGACCGTTCGGCGGCAAGGCTTTGTCCGCACCTATTCCCCGGATGGCTATGCCCAAGGACGCACGGTTTCCACCCGGGCCGAGGGATCCCGTATCCGCGATACATCCTCTTACAGTCGCTCCATTCCTGGGCGCAGTGGTGAAGATCCTAGCCGTCGCCCCAGGCCCCAACTGACCGGCGATACCCGTGTGCGTCCACGCCGCCGACCCGAAGGGGATGAGTATTACGAGGAGCCAGGGGTCCGCCCGCGTCAGGATACGGACTACGATGAACCAGCACCGCCGCCAGAGGCCCGCCGCCCCCGTCGTCCTGCCACCGAAGAGTATCCAGAGGATGTGGATGTGCAGGAAGAGCGCAGCACAGGTACAGCTACTCGTCGCCGTCCCCCACGGTTGCCCCAAGACCAAGGGGAAAGCTACGCAGATGAACCCCCCCGCCGTCCTTCCCGCCGCGTTGTCGAAGTAGAGCCAGTAGAGGTGGAGCCAGAAGAGTATGATGACGATCTGTTCTGATAGGCTCTCAATGCCGATCTGAACTTGATAGAAGCAGCGCCAGGGTCAATTAGTCGGATCCCTCAGCCTGTGTTGCGCATCCCGGCGGCAATGCCGTTAATGGTAAGTAAAGCTCCACGCAGAAGTTCAGCTCGGTCGTAGCGTGTTCGTCCGGTGCGGGATCCCTGACGCTCCCGCAGGCGCTTGAGGAGAGAGACTTGAATAAAGCCCAAGGGCACAATAGAGCGGTTGCGCAACTGCACCGAGCGCTTCAAATAAGGGTCGTTCTCCAACAGTTCCCTGTGGCCCGTAATCTGCAGCACTATTGTGCGAGTACGGTGCATTTCTTGGGCAATACACTCAAACAGCTCCATCGCCCGCTCTAGACGCTCTGGAGAGCTCATCTCCCGCACGTAGTGACGCGCTATTTGCAGATCCACTTTGGCCAGAGTCATCTCCACTTTGGAGATCACCATGCGGAAGAAAGGCCATTCGCGATACAGGTGCTGCAGGTGGTTGAGGTTGTGCTCGCCCCTGGCCACGTATTCTTGTAGGGCGGTGCCAACCCCATACCAGGCCGGCAAGAGAAAGCGGCTTTGCGTCCAACTGAATACCCAGGGAATGGCCCGCAGGGATCCGATGTCTTTTTGGCTACCGCTGCGGCGGGCGGGACGGGAGCTGATCTGCAGTTGGCTGATCTCTTCAATGGGGGTGACCTCGTGGAAAAACTCCACAAAACCTTCCTGCTCATAGACCAGGTTACGGTACACCTGCCGGGAGCGCTCCGCCAAGGATTCCATCAGGCGCGACCACTCGTGCAGATCGTTGGGGTAGGTGCGCAGTAGGCTGGCCTGGATCACGGCGCTGGTGACGGTTTCCAGGTTAAAAATGGCCAGATCCTGGAGGGAATACTTGGAGGCCAACACCTCTCCCTGTTCGGTAATTTTGATGCGGCCCCCCACACTGCGCCCTGGCTGAGCCAAGATGGCCTCGTAAGCCGGGCCCCCTCCACGGCCCACCGAACCGCCCCGGCCATGGAAGATCTGCAGCTTCACCCCGTAGGATTCGGCCACCGTCTGCAGGCGTTGTTGAGCCTTGTAAATCTCCCAGTTGCTGCTCAAAAAGCCGGAATCTTTGTTGCTATCGGAGTAGCCCAGCATCACCTCCTGTAGATTCCCCTGCTGAGCCAAGTACTGGCGATAGAAAGGGATCTCCAGCAACTGCCGCAAAACTTCCGGGGCCCGCTTCAGGTCTTCGACGGTCTCAAACAGCGGCACCACCGCCAGGGATCCGCGACCGCTAATGGGATCGTAGAGCCCCACCTCCTTGGCCATCAGCAGCACCTCCAACAGGTCGCTCAACTGGCGGCTCATGCTGATCACATAGGTTTGGCAAATGGCCAAGCCGAATTCCTGCTGCATGCGGCGCAGGGTGCGAAAGGTGGCGATCAGCTCTGCCGTTTTCTCGGAAAAGGCGATCTCCAGCGGTATCAGAGGCCGACGTGTTTGTAGCTCCTGCAGGAGAAAGGCGGTTTTTTCCTCTTCCGTCATCTCGTTGTAGGGACGCGGCAAAATGCGCAAGTACTCGAAAATCTCCGTGAGAGCGGCTTCGTGGTAGCTGCTGTCTTGGCGGATATCCAGATGGGCCAGGTGAAAGCCAAACACCTGTACCTGTTGAATGAGATGATCCAACTGACGGCAGGAAAGGCCGCTGTTTTTCAAGCTTTTCTGGATAAGCTGCAAGTCGGCCAGAAATTCTTCTGCGTTGGCATAGGCGTTGTCCACGGGGGGAGGGGTGGGCAAACAAGCGGAGTCGGCCAAGTTGCGGTTGCGCTCCCGCGTCAACTCCAGCCGCCGCTGAATGTAGCTGAGCTTGAGGCGGTAAGGCTCCTGGCGATATTGCAGCGAAAACGATTCGTAAACCTCGGGCATGAGGCGGTGATCCTGCTCAAGGGCATCCAGCAGTTGGCTGTCCACATCCCCCCAATGCAGGGAAATGCTCAAGGTTTTGGTGAGAGCCTTCACCGATTCGATGTACTTGCCCAGGATGAGGTTGCGCTGATAGCGAGCCGTTTGCCAGGTAACATCGGCGGTGACGGAAGGGTTGCCATCCCGATCCCCGCCTACCCACGAGCCGAAGTTGCAAAATCCTGCCGGCGGTGGCTCGACGCTGGGAAAAGCCTTTTTCAAGCTGCGGCTGAGGTACTCGTGCAGCAGGGGGATGGCCTGAAACAACACCTCTTCAAAATAGTGCAAAGTGTAATCGACTTCGTTCAAAACAGTCGGCTTGGACTGATGCAACTCGTCGGTGCGCCACCAAAGCAAAACTTCTTCCGCCATCTGTTCTTTTATCATCTGGGCCTGCAAAGGCTGGGTTTGTTCTGCCCAATCCAGTTGGCCGAGCAGGCGAGAGAAAGCTCGTTGCTTCTCGCGGATGGTGTGGCGGACGATCTCGGTGGGGTGGGCGGTAAAGACCATGCGAATGTGCAACTGCTCTAGCAATCTGCGCAGTAGGCCCGGCGGCACCCCTTGAGCCCGCAGGTAAGGGAACAGCCGTTCAAATTTTTCGTTTTCTCGCACGGTACGTTGTTGGCTATCCACCATGCGCATGTCCGAGTCTTCTGCCCGTTCGTAGTGCTGTTCAACAATGTTGATCAACTGGAAGAAGAGGGCAAAGGCCCGTGCCGTTTGGATGGTGGCGTCGAGGCTGAGGTACTCGATAATTTGTAGTACCTCTGGGATCGGGTACTCCAGGGCTTGTCCTTCTGGGGAACACATGGAACGCAGTCGCTGCAACAGATCCACCAGAGACTGACCGCACTCCTGTAGAATCACCGATTCCCAGAGTTCTTCCACCAATTGCAGGCGACGGTTCAACAGGTTGTTCCTGCGGTTGAAGGCTTCGTTGACTTGAAGGGAATGGGCCAAGGGATCCCGTTCCCCAAACAGGGATGCCTCCTTCAGCCCGTTGGCAGAACCCGCTGCCCTCTCTGCAGCGGTCAGGTGGGGGGAAGAGGTCATGAAGGCAGCTCCTAGAATAACCATCCCAATATTAGAGCCTGTTTGTCGAAACGGCAGATGTAGCCGGTATCACGCTCAGATTGCGGTCTTCTCCGCGTCGGATTTTGTAGTTGAGCCTACAAATTGCAAGAAAAAAGTGTTTTACCTTGCCGCAATACCGGTCTAACGCCTTGTTGACAGGAGTTCTGGTGGCTGCCACCCTGTTTATCAACGCACATCTGCTGGATCCCGACCAGGGATTGGACGAGATCGGGCAACTGGGTTTTCACGTCGGTGGGGGATTTTTGTCTGCCGGCGGATGAGGCGGGGATCCGCTCAGGGGTGACCACGGTGGTGGAGGCGGGGATCACCTTCCCGGCGTTTTGTGCAACGGTGGCGTCAACTGCCCAGACGCGGGTTTATGCTTTGATCCTTCTCTGCTCTACATCGCCACTGCGGATTTCATCGCCCACCGCCTCAGGCTGGCTGTGGATTGGAAAAATCAAGATCTGGATCGGGCCAGAGCAGTGATCGAGACCCATCGCCAGGTGGTGGTTGGCCGCAAGGCTCGTCCCACCCTCAAGCTGGGAGAGAGGGAATCACCCACGCTCACTTCCGCTCTGATTCTTGGCGAAGAATATGCCTGCCGATCATGATTCATCTGGGCCGCTTCCCGATGGATGAGGTGTTGGATCCCTTCGATTTGTTGGATCGCCTGCGTTCGGGAGAGATTGTCAGCAACGAACAAAAGGCCCGCGCCCGCGACTACGCATTGCAGGTGGCAGAGCTAGAATCCAAGGCAATTGCAGCTTTCAACCGCAAGTTGGCAGCCTTGTCACCGGCTTGAGCCGCTCTGGAGCGGATGCCCATTTTATGATTTCGGATCAGCAGTGGATGGAACGGTGTCTATCCCTGGCCCGTTCCACACCTCAGCGTCCCTCTCCCAATCCGCGGGTGAGTTGCGTGATCGTGCAGGGGGATCGGGTGGTGGGGGAAGGCGTTCATCCGGGGGCAGGGCAGCCCCATGCGGAGGTGTTGGCTCTGCAACAGGCGGGATCCCTGGCCAGAGGGGCAACGCTCTACGTCAACCTGGAGCCCTGCAACCACTATGGGCGCACTCCCCCTTGTACCGAGGCCATCCTAGCTGCCGGGATCCGGCGGGTGGTGGTGGGGATGCAGGATCCCAATCCCTTGGTGGCTGGCAAAGGGATCCGCCGCCTGCAGGAGGCGGGGATCGACGTGACGGTGGGAGTGCTGGAGCGGGAGTGCCAGGAGCTGAACGAGGGGTTTGCCTTCGCCATTGTGCGGCAACAGTGTTTCGGCCTGCTGAAATACGCCATGACCCTGGATGGCAAGAGCGCCGCCGCCACCGGCCACAGCCGCTGGATCAGCAACTCTCCGGCGCGGCAGTGGGTACACCAACAGCGGGCCTGGCACGATGCGGTGATTGTGGGATCCCGAACCGTTTGGCAGGATAATCCGCGCCTCACCTGTCGCCTGGCGGAGTTGCAGGGATCCCAGCCGTTGCGGGTGGTCCTCAGCCGTTCCCTGAACCTACCTCCCGTCGCCCATCTGTGGCAGGTGGAAGAAGCGCCGACATTGGTGATCACGGAAGCCCCAAAGATCCATCCCCTCTGGGGATCCCTGGCCAAGCAGGGGGTGGAGCTGCTGCATCTGCCCCAGGTAACCCCCTCGCGGGTGGCACAAGTGCTCTTTCAGCGGGGGTGTCTGAGCGCCCTCTGGGAATGCGGGGGTACGCTGGCCTGGGCAGCCCTCAAAGATGGGGCGATCCAGAAAGTAGCCGCCTTCATCGCTCCCAAGATCCTAGGCGGAGCCGCTGCGCCAACCCCGGTAGCAGGGGAGGGGATCCCTGATGTCAACCAGAGCTGGCAACTGGTGGAGCCCCGGCTGGAGACCTTGGGGGATAACTGGTTGATCATCGGAAAGATCTCCTCTTCAGTTGGCCGCAGTGACTTACTACAGTAACCAGCTTTCAATTGCCATGAGGTTTCTGAACGAACAGGCTGCTGTCTTTTCAATGTAAATGGATATACTCATCAGAAAAACACAACATTTCTGCAAAGTGGGGTTCAGAATTGAGCTCAATTGTGCTAGGCTGGTCAATGTTTTGGGGGGGTCAATTGACGTTTTGGTAAGGTCAGCAAAATCAAGCTGTAGGGATCTATCGAGATTTTCCTGAGGTGAGCCTTGCAAACGGCAACGACGAAGACTCTAGCCGCTTTGTCCAGCCCTTCTTTGCTTGCCCAGTGAGCGGCTTGAAAGTCGTCCTATCTCATTTTCAAGTACAAATCCCAGGATAAGGAAGGGCATTGTGTTGAATCTTTTTGCCAGCCTGCTGTTTGCATCCGCTTTCCTCAGCCCATCGGGAAACGTCGTCATCGAGGGGGATCCAGGGGAGTGGGTTTTCGCCGATCATCAAGTCCTAGAAGGGGTTACTCTAACCCTTCTCACACGGCCTGGAGAGAGCTTGGCCTCTTGGAGAGAGATGCTCTCCGTCATGGACGTTCATGTCCAGGGATCGCCGCGCTTTCTCGCCAACCACATGCGGGACAACCTCCTGGCCAACTGTCCCCAAACGACTTGGGAGTTCCATCGGGAGAGCGAAGAAGATGTGCTCTACGAGTTTCGCAGTGCTGGCTGTCGTGGAACGGTGAGTGGAGTTGAGGAACATGAGATTGGCCGGATCACCCGAGGCCCAAGCGGCAGTGTGCGCATTGCCTATGCCGCAAAGCCAGAGATGACGTCCGAAGTGCGAAGCCGCTGGCTGAACTTACTGGGCAGCGAGGTGGGGACAGCTCAGGGTTTTCCCATTCGCAACCTCAGCGGGGCGATTGCACAGCCTTCTTCCCCGGTTTCGGAAGCCCCAACCGCAGAGCGGCAGATCGCCCGGTGGCTGCAGGAAGCAACCGATGCCCTGAAGCAGCAGGAAGATTTGCTGGCCGAGCTGGATCGCCTAGGTCAGGAAGCGCAGGCGGATGCCCGTGCCTACAGCCAAGGAACCCCCAAAGAGGCGGGGCTAAGGACAATCGGCCTGTACCGAGGTCGGGGGGACGGCAGCCCTGGCGAGGCCACAACCGAGTTCAAGACCACTGACACCTTGATCTGGGCCATCTTGCCAGTGGGCAACCTTCCTGTCAACGCCAAGGTGGAGATGCTCTGGTACTACGAGGGCGGAGAAGCCGGGGGCGAGCAACTGATCCGCAGGCTAGATGTTCCCTGGGATCCCGGCGACACGGTGCAAGGCTATTTGAGCTTCAGCCAGCCCTACACCGGCCGCTACCGCGTCGAGATTGATGTCAACGGCGAGAAGGTGGGAGTTGGCCGCTTCACAATCCAATAGTCTCCTGCAAGAAGTACCCCTCCTACGGGGTTACACAGGCTTGGGGGTGGACAATCTCCATCACCAACTCCGACGGGGTGAAGACTGTTGTGCTGGGATCCAGAGGGGGGCTTGCTATCCTCGACGGGTTCTGCTGACAGGCCTGGCTTTGAGGTTGTAGATAAGGCTGGTGCGGTATTGCAACAGCAAATTGCGCAGATAAAGGGGCAAGTTGCGTCGGTAGAGGGAGCGGGTTTTGCGGTAGATAGACTTGCTGCGCCGGTTAATTGCTTGGCTGCGCCGCTGCAAAGAGGTTTGGAGTGGACGTTGGAGTGCCAGGGATCCGGGCGCACGCATCAACCTTGGCCGTACCATATCCCCCCTCGAGAGCGGCGTTGAACGTTGGATCCAGTGTAGGGGATCCTCAGGGAAGCAGCCGCCAGCGGGTCAGCCTATTCTGCAGGTGGTCTGCCCAGCTTGCCGAGATCCCGGCAAAAGCTTCATCCCTCTCCAGATCTTGCAGCAACTGCCGACCCAGAGGTGCCAGACGGTACCGGTCGGTGATCCCCTGCCCATCCACTTCCCGTCGCAACAGCCCTACGTAAACTACCCGACCCTGACTGCTTCGCAGTACAGGGCGGGCTTTCGGTAGCCCTGCAGTTGGCAAGCCAACCACGGGCCTCTAGGCTGGTTTACAGCAGCCCCCAAAAGCGCAATCACATTCGCACCATTCAAATCCGCATCCCCTTCCCATCCACAGTGTCCACACTTAAA
>NZ_JBSSAH010000026.1:0-42988 GCF_054058415.1 Thermostichus sp. MS-CIW-38
GCCTCAAAGCGCTCGGCAGATCGTTGCTGTTCAGCCCGGATCTCGGAGATTTGGGCTGCAAAGCCCTGCCGCATCTCAACCATCTGAGCCTCAAAGCGCTCAGCCGACCGCTGCTGCTCGGCCCGCATTTCTTGGATTTGTTCTTGTTGTTGCTGAAGGTTGCGAATCAGCCACTCCTCTTGTTCTGGGGTCATGGGAAAGGTCTGAAGATATCCCTTCAATTCTAGTCAGTTGGGGATGGGATCCCGTTGAGCTGCCAAGAGAAGGGCATTGACAATGGCAGCAGCAACTGGGGATCCGCCTTTGCGGCCCTCCACGCGAATCTGGGGAACATCCGTTTGCGCCAACGCCTGCTTGGCCTCTTCCACCGCCACAAATCCCACCGGCACTCCGATCACCAAAGCCGGCTTGACCCGCTGTGCCCGAATCTCCTCCACCAAAGCCAGCAACGCGGTGGGGGCATTGCCAACGACAAACAGGGCTTCTGGATAGCGGCGTGCCAAGTTCACCATCCCATTGGCGGCGCGGGTTTGACCGGGCCAACGGGGCTCCTCCACCCAGTCCAAAGCACAGTAGAGGGGGATCCCTTGGGCTTTCAGACCTGACTGGATCCCAGCTGCCACCATCCTGACATCGACAATGACAGGCTGCTTTTGCCGTAGGGCTGCCAGGGCGTGTTCAACGGCGTTGGGGCCGAAGAAAAAGCGATCCCGCAGCTCAAAGTCGGCAGTGGCATGAATGGCACGGCGCACCACCTCATAAGGGATCCCTTGCCAGGGGTGGGGGCCGATCTCTTGATCGATCTGGCGAAAGCTGGCAGCGGTAATCGGGTCTATCCCGAAGGCTTCATCCATTGGGTCTGGGGTTATGGACACAGTCATGCTGGCATGTCCTGGAAGATATAGAAGAACCGGTGGCAAAGTACGTCCTATTAAATGATGAGCCGAGGAAACCACTAAGATTGGTCTAGCCTAAATTGGAGATGAGCCTATTGTTATCACCCACTCCTCCCTTGCACGGACTCGACTCCCATCCTTCCCCTTCTGCTCCCGTCGGCGCCAATTCCGTTGGCGCTCCCGGTTTCTCCTCTGTTGATGCGCCCCCCCCTTCCCCAACGGGCAGCGACAGGGATCCCTTGTCGGCTTTGCCTCGCTACGGCTACTCCCAAACCTGGCATTGGCGGGGCTGGCCCATCCATTTCACCTACACCCCCAGTCGCGCCCAAACCCTTACCGGTGTCGTCAACTTGACGGCAGCTCCGGCCCTTTTAATCCATGGATTTGGAGCGTCAGTGGGTCATTGGCGCCACAACATTCTCCCTCTGGGATCCCAGCGCTCCGTCTATGCCCTCGACCTGCTGGGATTTGGCAAGAGTGCCAAGCCGGAGATTGCCTACAGCGTTGATCTGTGGGTGGAGCAGGTACACGAGTTTTGGCAAACTCACATTCAGCAGCCCAGCATCCTGGTGGGCCATTCCATCGGGGGCTTGGTGGGAGTCATTGCCGCCGCCCGCTATCCCCAGATGGTGAAGGGCCTGTGCTTGATTAGCTGCGCCGATGGGCCCCATCCGGAAGAATTGCCCTCTCCCTGGGATGCTCTGGTGCGAGCCCTCTGCGAAGGGATTCTGTCGTTGCTGGGGTGCCCCCTCACTTATCCCCACCTCTTCAACTGGCTGCGACAAACCGAGGTGCTACGAGCTTGGATCAAGAATGTCTACAAGCGGGATGAGCAGGTGGATGACGAGCTGGTGCAGATCTTCCAGAGACCGGCCTTTGAGCCGGGGGCAGCCCACGTGTTTTTGGACGGTCTGAGGGCCATTCTCTGCCGCCGCTTCGACAGCCCCAAACGCCTGCTGCCCACCCTAAAAATGCCTATCTTGCTACTTTGGGGCCGAGAAGATCCGGCAGTGCCCAGTTTTTTGGCAGACCAATTTAAGCGCTGGCAACCTGCCCTCACCTTGGTGAAGCTGCCGGGAGTAGGCCACTGCGCCCACGACGAGCTGCCTCACTGGGTCAACACCCTCATCGGGGAATGGGCGGCCAGTCTGGAGACCTGCCCTGACTTGCCCACCCCCCTTCAGCGGGATCCCCGAGTCGGCTAGCTCAGCAAGTGATCTGAGCTATTCCCGGCAAGGTGCCACAAGTGAGGGCTATCGGCACAGGGCCCCCCCAGCTTGGAACACCCCCAAGCCAAATCCCAGCCTGCCGCCGGGAAAAGGGATCCCGCTCAGAGATCAGGGGGCAGCTTGAGGATCTGATGCTGGCGCATCCCCTGCCAGCGGCGAATGAGATCGCCATCAATACCGAACTGATCCAACGCCTTCACCACCACAAAATCCACCAAATCTAGGATGGTACGCGGCTGGTGGTACCAAGCTGGAATGGCCGGAACAATGCGCGCCCCCGCTTCTGCCAGAGTGGTCAAGTTGCGCAGGTGGATCAGGCTAAAGGGGGTTTCCCGCGGCACCACCACCAAGCGTCGTCCCTCCTTGAGCTGCACATCAGCAGCCCGCTCCAGCAGATCCGAGCTCAAGCCGGCAGCCAACTTGGCAACTGTACCCATGCTGCACGGGATCACCAACATCCCCTGCGTGCGATAGGAGCCACTGGCAATGGTTGCCCCCACATCCTGCCAGCGATGACAAACTAGGGATCCACCGCTGCTCTCGGCTTGCTGTCGCCAAAAGTGGGCCTGCTTGCGGGGGTCTGTCGGCAGCAGCACCCCTTGTTCTCCCTGCCACACCTGATAGGCCGCTTTGGAGGCCACCACTTCGACGCGGTAGTCCAGGCTGAGCAGAACATGCAGAGCGCGCACAGCATAGAGCATCCCTGAAGCGCCTGATACGCCAAGGATGATGGGCAGAGAGGATGTCAAGGGCCGCTGGGGAACGTCTTCTGCTCAAGTCTAGCGAGGGGAGCCGTCCCTCGCCTGCTCAGGAGATCCCTAACCCACCGCTCCAAAAGACTTGCACAACGCGGGATAAAAATGCTCCTGGCACAGGTTGAAGGCAGCGCTCAAGCCCCAGTCTGACTCTTCTCTGTTAGGTCTGCAGATTTTGTCGCCCGTTGCGGATCACCCGCAAGGATTCCACCAACCGCAACTCCAGGTCTTGCAAAACCTGATCCACGTAACGGTGGGCCTCCCGCTGCAGGCGCTCCGATTCCTGCAGTGTCTGTCGCCGCACCTCCTCACTATGTTGATAGGCTTGTTGCAATAACTGCTCCGCCTGAGCTTGGGCCTGTCGCAGAATCGCCGATTCGTTGAGGAGCTGCTCAGCCCTACGTTGGGCCGCGGCCACAATTTCTTGGGCGTAGCGATTGGCCTCTGCCAAGATCCGATCCCGCTGGCGCAGCAGTTCCTCCGCTTCCTCCAGGGCTGTCGGCAGGTTCAGGCGGATAAAGTCTAACTGCTCCAGAATCTTTTCCTCTTCAATAAGGGTGCGAGACCAAAATAGGCGAGGGCTACTGAGAATGGCTGCCTCCAATTGATCCAGGGCCTCCTGGACGCGCATCAGAGCCAGGGTCTGATCCCCAAAGGGTACGCCGGCACGATTGGAAGGATCAGAGGGCAATTCTCGCATCAGTCTATGAAGAGGGGAGGCTGCACTGAGCAAAAGAGCAGATCAGGCAGGATAACGCCTACCATATCAGGTTCTCGGTTTCCTGAATCTGCGCAGTCTCCCCTTCGCTCCAACCACTCTTCGTGAAGTAGATGTTCTTTTTGATATGAGGGGACGATGGACTTTCTCCCTCGCGGAGGCTGTGAGCCAAGCGGCAGAGAGGCTGCTTACCGGTCGGTTGGTGCCACAGCGGCTGGGGAGCCGAGGTTGCTCGGCTGCCAAAAGAGCGCCAATGGAGGAGATTTATAGTCATTTTGAATAGAAATAAAACATTTCCGTTGCATTGCTCTCCAACCCCCCTCTCCCAGAGAGATGAGCTGGGGGGTCGCGGCAGCGGCGCGGAGCGTTTGGGGAGTGTCTCAATCTAGTTTGAGATGACTACACTTTTTGAGTTGCCGCCAGTTCCCTGAAGATGGCCAGCCTCCAGATGGTTGACAGCTACCTATGGCACACTGAGAAAAAAGGAGTTGGAGCCCCAGCCTCTTATGCCACAACCGCAGCCCCCCAGAAGACTGGAAGACCAGTTTGTCGAGAATGTCTCCCGTTATCCCACTTACTTTATTACCGTTTTGCTGGGGGGGATCTGGGCTGGCCTCCAGCCTTTTGTCGGCCTGTATCGCAAAAGTCCAACAGCGGCGGCTATGGTGACGCTGGGATCCCTTTTGTTGCTTCTATTTGTTTATTTCACCCTGCGAGGCATGACAGGGAATACCTTTTGGCCAGAATAGATACTGGGTTGAGGTTGGGGCCCATGGGCGAAGCCGTGCAGTGGACGCCGGCAGCATAAGCACGCCTCAAGGGGATCCCTCTTTTTCGCCCCACTGCTGACAAGAAGTAAAGTGCTCCGCACCGCTCGCGCGAATGAAAAGTTTGCCCCGGAATGGTGGCGGTCTATGGGCAGGCCAAGCCTCAATTGGCTCTTCAGGGATCCCGGCTGCAAGCTGTAGCGAGGGGATTGGATTTGCCGCTAGCTTGGTAGAGGTGTTCTCCTCCGTTTTTTGAACTCATGGCAGATTGGATCCTGTTGGCGCTGGTGGGTTCTGCAACCTACCTGCTGCTGCAAAAAAGTGTGGCCCGCCTTTCGAAGGTGCCGTGGCGGATCCTGTGGCTGGTGATGATGCTGCCCCCTTTGGTTTGGGTGCTGGGGCGTCAGGTGTTTCAGTACGAATTGCCTCCCTTGCTGATGTTGCTGCTGTTTCTCACCTCCTACTTTACCAGCATGACCTTGGTGAGACGAGGGGGTATTCGACCCTCAACCGGAGGCCCTCGGCCAGAGGTGGAAAACTCCTCTCCAGAAGCGGATCCCTCGCCGGCTGGGGAACCTGAGCCAGAGGAAGAGGAGGAAGACGGCGCCGCAGATCCGGTCTCGCTGGCTCTTGCCCACACCCCCATCTCCGAAGTGCCGCGGGAGAAGCTGAGCCATTGCTTCCCCTGGAACGTCTTTTATTTGCAAAATGTGGAGTACCGCCCCCAGGCGATCATCTGCCGGGGCAACTTGCGGGCGGATCCCAGTGAAGCCTATGAGCGGGTGCAGCAGAATGTGGAAACCACTTTCGGCAAACGCTTTTTGGTGGTGCTGCAGGAGGGGTTTGCCGGCAAGCCCTTTTTTGCCTTGGTGCCCAACCCGGCGGCGCGGCGCTCCCTGGCGGACAGTCGAGAGTTGCCGCTGCTGGCTTTGGGGCTGTTGCTATTCACCTTCTGGACGACCCTCAGTGCTGGGGCCCACGCGGCTGGGGTTAGCCCTGACCGGCTGCTGCATTTGCCCTCTCTGATGAAAGGGTTGCCCTATGCGGTCGGGATCCTTGCCATTTTGGGATCCCATGAGTGGACTCGTTACTGGGTGGCCCGCCGCCACCACATCAAAACCTCGCTGCCCTATTTCATCCCGGTGCCTTTTGTCCTAGGGACTTTTGGGGCGTTTATCCAGTTGAAAGAGCCGGTGCCCAACCGCAAGGTGTTGTTTGATATCGCCGTCGCCGGGCCGCTGGCAGGGAGCCTTGTTGCTTTGGGCATGCTGTTGCTGGGGCTGTTGTTTTCAGCGCCTGCAGACCCTCCCGCGGTGCCGGAGGGGCAGCCGACCCCGATTAGTTTTCATCGCATTGACCCGCGCCTATCGGTGCTGCTGGCAATTCTGGCCCGCATGGTGCTGGGGGATCAGTTGCAGCCGGGGCAGGTGATCGAGCTGCACCCGCTGGCCTTTGCCGGCTGGCTGGGCTTGGTGGTGATTGCCTTTAACCTCATGCCGGTGGGCCAACTGGATGGAGGGCACATTGTCCACGCAGTGTATGGACAGCAGATGGGAGCGAATGTGGGCCGGGTAGCCCGCTGGTTGGTGCTGCTGCTGGCTTTGACGGTGCAGCCTTGGCTGTTGCTCTGGGCGCTGCTGCTGTTTGTGATTTCCAGTGCTGACGAGCCGGCCCTCAACGATGTGACGGAACTGGACGAGGCCCGGGATCTGCTAGGGCTGGGGATGCTCACGCTGCTGGTGCTGATCCTGCTGCCGGTGCCGCCGTTTTTGCAAAATGGGCTGGGCTTGGCCTAGATCCAGGGTAGGATCCAAACCGCCCCTGACCTCGTTCTTCTCTCATGGAACGCAGCTTAATCGTTCAAAAGTACGGCGGTACCTCTGTCGGCTCTGTGGAGCGTATCCAAGCCGTGGCCCAACGGGTGGCCCACACGGTGGAGCGGGGACATCGGGTGGTGGTGGTGGTCTCGGCGATGGGGGATGAAACCGATCGCCTTGTGGGCTTGGGGGAGCAGATCTTGCAGGGATCCCCGACCACACCGGCCCAGTTGCGGGAATGGGATATGCTCCTTTCCACCGGTGAGCAGGTGAGCATTGCCCTGGTGGCCTTGGCGCTGCAACGCTTGGGGTGTCCTGCCCTTTCCCTGACGGCAGCCCAGGTGGGCATTGTCACCACTCGGGATCACAGCCGGGCCCGCATTTTGCACATCCACACCGACCGCCTGTGGCAGCACCTGGAGCGGGAAGAGGTGGTGGTGGTGGCCGGGTTTCAGGGCATCACCAGCCTGGCGGAGCTGGAGATCACCACCCTAGGTCGGGGGGGATCCGACACCACGGCGGTGGCCTTGGCAGTGGCTTTGGGAGCAGAGCTGTGTGAGATCTACACCGATGTGCCGGGGATCTTCACCACGGATCCGCGTAAGGTGCCTGAGGCCAGGCTGTTGCCGGAGATCACCAGTGATGAAATGCTGGAGCTGGCCAGCTTGGGGGCGCAGGTGCTGCATCCCCGCTCGGTGGAAATTGCCCGCAACTACGGTGTGAAGCTGCGGGTGCGCTCCAGCTTGGAGCCGTTGCAGGCGGGATGCGAGGGCACTCTCATTCTTTCTCCTCCCCCCCGTCCTCGTGCTGCCGACAGCAGTATCGAGCTGGGCCTGGCGGTGGATACGGTGGAGCTGGATCGGGATCAGGCCAAGTTGGTGTTGGTGGGGGTGCCGGATCGCCCTGGCATTGCCGCCCAGCTCTTTCAGGGGATCGCGGCAGCAGGGGTGAATGTGGATTTGATTTTGCAGTCCCTCCAGTTCACAGCCTCTTGCGCCAGCGGGACGGACTCCTTGCCGCAGGGATCCGTGCCCCAGCCCACCAATGACATTGCCTTTACGGTCAGCCGGTCGCAGGTGGCCGAGGCTGCAGCCGTTGCCCGGCGGATTGGCCAAGAGCTGCAGTGTGCAGCGGTGATTGTGGATGAGGCGGTGGCCAAAGTCAGCATTGCCGGGGTGGGGATGATGGGCCGACCTGGGATCGCGGCGCAAATGTTCCAGGTGCTGGCCGAGGCCGGGATCAATTTGCAGATGATCTCCATGTCCGAGATCAAGGTGAGCTGTGTGGTGGCTGCGGAGCGGGCCGGGGATGCCGCCTTGGCTCTGGGAGAGTCGTTCCAGGTGATCCCCCACTTGCATCGGGCAAAGATGCCGGCTGCCCCTCAAGACAGCCACCCGGTACGCGGTGTTGCCTTGGATTTGAAGCAATCGCGGCTGGGCCTTCGCAAAGTGCCGGATCGTCCGGGAACTGCCGCCCATTTGTTTGGGCGCTTGGCGGCTGCTGGGATCATCGTGGACACCATCATCCAAAGCCAGCGGGGCTACCACAACGGGATCCCCAGTACCGACATTGCCTTTACCGTGCCTCAGGATCAAGCGATGGCTGCTGAGGCAGTCTGCCGGCAGGTGGCCGAAGAGCTCCAGGCGGCAGGCGTTGACGCGGATCACGACATTGCCAAGGTCAGCATTGTCGGCGCCGAGATGGAAACCTACCCTGGCGTGGCTGCTCGCCTGTTTGCAGCCCTAGCCGAAGCCGGAATCAACATCGAGATGATCGCCACCTCGGAGATCAAGGTGAGCTGTGTAGTGCGCCGGGATCGAGGGATCCCGGCCTTGCAAGCTATTCACCGTGCTTTCCGGCTGGACTGCCCCTAGCCTGCCTTAGGGTTGAGCCGCCAGCAGCAAGGGAAAATGATGGGCGTTGGGGGCGTGCATCACCTGGATCCCCAGATTGGCGCGGTTGAGGAGATCGGCGTAGGTGGGGATGAAGCGGCCCTGGCTGTCCAGGATGGACTGGTTGAAGTTAAAGCCGTTCAAGTTAAAGGCCATTATGCCGATACCTATCGCCGCCGCCCAAATCCCCACTGTGGGCAGGGCCGCCATCCAGAAGTGGACGGAACGGCTGTTTCTCAGGCCCAGGCCGGGGAACCCCAGCCGCCCCAAGAACGCGTAGTGCCCGGCCAGGAAGTTGTAGGTGACTTCCTCCTGCCCGAAGCGGTAGCCGGCATTTTGTGACTCTTCTTCCGAGGTCTCGCGGATTAGGCTGGAGATCACCAGGGAGCCGTGCAGGGAGGCCAGCAGAGCGCCGCCAAAGACGCCGGCCACCCCCAGCCAGCTAGCAGGGTGCATGAGGATATTGTGCTCCGCCTGGAAAGCCAGCATGAAGTAGAAGGTGCCGGCGATCCCCAGGGGCAAGCCTTCCGAGAAACTGCCCTGGCCGATGGGGTAGACCAAGAGCACTGCCGTAGCCGCCGCCGCCGGAGCGGAAAACGCCACCGCAATCCAGGGACGCATGCCCAAGCGATAGCTCAGCTCCCACTGCCGGCCCAGGTAGCACCACACCCCGATCAGGAAATGGAGCACGATCAGTTGGTAGGGGCCGCCGTTGTAGAGCCATTCATCCAAAGAGGCGGCTTCCCAAATGGGATAAAAGTGCAAGCCGATGGCCGCCGACGTGGGCACCACCGCCGCCGAGATGAGATTGTTCCCCCCTATCAAAGAGCCGATCACCGGCTCGCGGATCCCATCCACATCCACCGGCGGAGCAGCAATAAAAGCGATTACAAAACAAAAGGCTGCTGCCAACAAGGTCGGGATCATCAATACGCCAAACCAGCCGATGTACAGCCGGTTTTCGGTGCTGGTTATCCATTGGCAAAAGCCATTCCAACTCCAGAGCTGCCGTGCAGCCGAGGAGCGGCGAATTACCGTACTCATAGGCCAACTCCTAAAGAGACAAAACCATTCTTTGCTTTGTCGGCTTCCTTGAACGGGGCAAAACTCTTCCCGCGCCGACCGCCAAAAGCGTCTCCTTCTTTCAGGCTAGACAGTTTTAGGGACGCCGACAGGGATCCCTAACTTTCGCAACGGGACTGTGAAAAAAATGGATTTGTCGATACAAATCAGCACCGATATGTTGCAATTTGGAGGTCTTTGAGAGCTTCCCGGCGAAGGTCGGTCACTGGCAGTTGATGGCAGCCAAGCTCGAGCAGATGTTTCTCAAGAATGGGTTCAAGAAAGAGAAGTCGTTCAGGATCCGCTTTTTCTCCTGCCGGCAAGACCCTATGGGCTCTTCATGGGGCTTCCAGAAGTTTGCTTGGGGCATTCCTGGGTGGAAAAAAATCCTGCAAGCACTTCACCTGCAGGGATCCCGACTGCAAAGCACGGATGGCAGCCGCGGTGGCTTTGGCCCCTGCCAAGGTGGTCACCAGAGGGATCTTGTAAGCCAGGGCAGTGCGGCGGATCTTTTGGCCATCTTGCTGCGCCTCGACACCGGAAGGGGTGTTGATAATGAGCTGAATCTGGTGATTTTTGATGGCGTCGATGACGTGGGGCCGTCCCTCGTGCAGCTTGAGGACTTTATCCACCGGGATCCCGTGCTCGGCTAAAACTTTTTGGGTTCCTTCGGTGGCCAATAGGCGAAAGCCCAGCTCCACAAACTCGCGGGCTACCGGGACGACCGCCTGTTTATCCCGGTCGCTGACGCTGATGAACACCGTCCCCTGGAGAGGCAGATTCTGCCCCGCCGCCAGTTGGGCTTTGGCGTAAGCGCGGCCAAAGTCCGTGTCAATGCCCATCACCTCGCCGGTGGAGCGCATCTCTGGCCCCAGCAGCGTGTCGGTGCCGGGAAACTTGTGGAAGGGCAAAACCGCTTCTTTGACGGCAATGTGAGAGGGGATCACCTCCTGGGTAAAGCCCAGCTCTTCCAGAGTTTTGCCGCTCATCACCTGAGCGGCGTAGTCCGCCAGCGGATGGCCGATAGCCTTGCTGACGAAGGGTACGGTGCGAGAGGCGCGCGGGTTGGCCTCCAGGATATAGACTTGACCTTTTTGGACGGCGTATTGCACGTTGATCAGGCCCACCACCTTCAGAGCTTGGGCCAACTTCACCGTCCACTCGCGGATCACCCGCAGCACCTCGGGGCTGAGGGTGCGGCTGGGCAATACACAGGCCGAATCGCCCGAGTGGATCCCGGCCTGCTCGATGTGCTCCAGAATGCCGCCGATGGTAACAGCGCCGGTGCGGTCGGCAATGGCATCCACATCCACCTCCACCGCCTCTTCCAGGAACTGATCCACCAGCACCGGACGATCCGGATCCACCGCCACCGCCAGTTGCATGTAGCGCTGCAGGTCTTGGTCGGAATAGACGATCTCCATGGCTCGTCCCCCCAAGACGTAGCTGGGCCGCACCACCACCGGATAGCCGATGCGGCGGGCAATTTCCAAGCTTTCTTCCACGCTGCGGGCAATGCCGTTGGCCGGTTGGCGAATATCCAACTCCCGCAAGATGCGCTCGAAGCGCCCCCGATCCTCAGCAATGTCGATGGAATCGGGGGAAGTTCCCCAGATGGGAGCCTGGGCTGCCGCCAGCCCCTGCGCCAGCTTGAGGGGAGTTTGACCGCCAAATTGCACGATCAGGCCGACCGGCTGTTCCGCATCCACCAAGTTCATCACCTCTTCATGGGTGAGCGGCTCAAAATAGAGGCGATCGGCGGTGTCGTAGTCGGTGGAAACGGTTTCCGGGTTGGAGTTGACCATGATCGCTTCGTAACCCAGGCGGCTGAGGGCAAAGGCAGCATGACAACAGCAGTAGTCGAATTCGATCCCCTGGCCGATGCGGTTGGGGCCACCTCCCAAGATCATCACCTTCTCTTTGCGGGCCGGGAAAATCTCCGACTCGCTCTCGTAGGTAGAGTACTGGTAGGGGGTAGCAGCCTCAAATTCGGCGGCGCAGGTATCTACAGTTTTGTAGGTGGGGATCACCCGCAGGCTTTTGCGGCAGGCCCGCACCTGATGTTCCGTGGATCCGGTTAGGTGGGCAATTTGTCGGTCGCTGAAGCCCATTTGCTTGAGGTGTCTCAAGTCGTCAGCGCTCAGGGATCCCAGCTCCCGCCCCTTGAGGGCCTGCTCCACCTCCACCAACTCCTGTAGCTTGTCGATAAACCAGGGATCGATGTGGGTGAGTTGGGCAATCTCCTGGGCAGAAAAGCCCATGAGCAGAGCGGTGCGGATGGTGAGCAGGCGGAAGGGGTTGGGGGTGCGCAGGTTGGCCCGCACTTCCTCCGGCTTGGGGAAAACCTCCGGCCTATCGCTGCCAAAACCGGGACGGTCGATTTCCAAAGAACGCAGGGCCTTCTGGATGGATTCTTGAAAAGTGCGGCCAATGGCCATCGCCTCCCCCACCGATTTCATCTGGGTGGTGAGAACCGGCTCTGCGCCGGGGAATTTTTCAAAAGCAAAGCGAGGGATCTTGGTGACCACATAGTCGATGGTGGGCTCGAAGCTGGCCGGAGTTTTGCGGGTGATGTCGTTGGGGATCTCCGGCAGCGTGTAGCCCACTGCCAATTTGGCGGCAATTTTGGCGATGGGAAAGCCGGTGGCCTTGCTGGCCAAAGCAGAAGAGCGGGAGACCCGCGGGTTCATCTCGATCACCCGCACCTCGCCGTTGGCAGGGTTGACGGCAAATTGCACGTTGGATCCCCCCGTTTCCACCCCAATTTCCCGCATGATGGCGATGGCGTAGTCCCGCAGCCGCTGGTATTCTTTGTCGGTGAGGGTTTGGGCCGGGGCCACGGTGATGGAGTCGCCAGTGTGCACCCCCATTGGGTCGATGTTTTCTATGGAGCAGATGATCACCACGTTATCCGCCAGATCCCGCATCACCTCCAGCTCAAACTCCTTCCAGCCGATGACCGATTCCTCCACCAAGATCTGGGAAACGGGGCTGGCCTCCAAGCCGGCAGCGCAGATCTCTTCAAACTCCTCCTGGTTGTAAGCCACCCCACCACCGGTGCCCCCCAGGGTATAGGCCGGGCGGATGATGAGGGGATAGCCGATCTCCTGGGCAATCTGCTTGGCTTCTTCCAGGGTGTGGGCCAGGCCAGAGCGGGGCACGGCCAAGCCAATCCGCTGCATGGCTTGCTTGAAGAGATCCCGGTCTTCGGCTTTTTCAATGGCCTCCCGCTTGGCCCCAATCAACTCCACCCCGTACTGCTCCAGGATCCCTTGCTGGGCCAGTTGCACCGCCACGTTGAGGGCCGTCTGGCCGCCCATGGTGGGCAGCAGAGCGTCGGGGCGTTCCCGCTCGATGATTTTGGCCACAAAGTCCGCCGTCACCGGCTCGATGTAGGTGCGCTCCGCCATACTGGGATCCGTCATGATGGTGGCGGGGTTAGAGTTGACCAAAACGACCTCATAGCCCTCTTCCCGCAGGGCTTTGCAGGCTTGGGTGCCCGAGTAGTCGAATTCGCAGGCTTGGCCAATGACGATCGGCCCCGCTCCAATGAGCAAGATTTTGTGGATATCGGTGCGGCGCGGCATAGGGATCCCAGAGGTGGCAGAGTCAGCCTTCTATTGTAGAGGTCACCTGCAGGTCAAGTTGCTCATCGGGATCCCTCTTTTTTGAGTGTTGCGCTTTCAAAGGCTATGCACAGCAGGCAGAGCTTGGATCCCTGGCAGGCAGGAGTTCTCTGGGGCAACCCGCAAAAGGGCAGCTTCTTCATCAGTATCAATAGACGGGAAAACTTGAACTTTAGATGATGTCAATGCTATCGTCGCAGCAAAGCCGCCCAGGGATCTGCCGATCGAGGAAACGCTCTATGGCCACGTTAATTGTTCGCAATGTTGACGAAGCCATTGTCAAAGCTCTCAAACAAAGGGCTAGTCGTCACGGCGTTAGTGCAGAGGCCGAACACCGCAAAATCCTAGAGCAAGTCTTACTCCAGCCTGCGAAACAGTCCTTTGCCGAAGTGCTCAGATCGATACCTAACGTTGGCAACGATTCAGACTTTGAGCGGGTGCAAGATAACACTGCCCATGACGTATTTGCTTGACACTAACGTCATCAGTGAGCTGCGCAAACACAGTCAAGCCAACTCCGGGGTTCAAGAATTTCTTCAAACTGCCATTGAGCAAGAGGCCCGCATCTACATCAGCGTGATCACGCTGGGCGAACTCCGCCGAGGCGTTGAACTCATGCGCGATCGCGGCGATCATCTGCAAGCCAACCTTCTGGAGAGGTGGCTGCAAACGGTTGTCGATGACTATGCCGATCACATTCTTGATTTCACAATTACCGAAGCCCAGGTATGGGGAAGCCTGTGCGTACCTCACTCTCAAAATGCGATTGACAAACAACTGGCTGCTACAGCCTTGGTTTACGGACTTACCCTGGTTACTCGCAATGTCCGTGATTTTGCCGGGACAGGGGTACCTCTCAGTGACATCCTCCCGACGCTGACCCTACGGGTACAGTGCGGGCTTCCTAACCTCGCGGTTAGGCATTCCTGCCCCACGCCACTTATCGTAGGTCATAGACCCCCGACAGACCGACTTGGCAGGCGGTTTCCGTTCCCCAGAGTCCCTGGGTACTATACTGCATTGTTGCACAGGCCATGGCTGATGGTAAATACTTGTCTTATCCCATCGAGAGAATCGACAAGTGCGGGGAGTCCATGTATCCCGACGCTGATGCTTTGCATACAGCGCGGGACTTATAGCTCCCCGCGCCCCTCCTTTGTTAACCCATTTAGACCCTCATAACAAGCCGCGGTAGCGAATAAAGATCAAAACTGCCGCCCAGGATCCCAGCGCCACTTTGATCGCCACCAGAATATTGAGAATCGGGATCCAGCCGCCGCTAAACAGAGCTCCCAACTCCCCTCTGGGCAATTCCCAGCCGGCCAGAGCCATCACAGCCACCCCGATAAACGTCACCACCGACAGCTTCTCCCACATCGCAGCCCGCCACCGTTTGTAGATGGCCTCCATCCAGGCGGAAGAGGCGGTGATCGCCACCAAGCCAATGGCTGTCCCTCCTGCCACCCCAGCAGCAAAGCCCCCGCCCGGCGTCAGGTGCCCTCGAATGGCCAGCTCCACCGCAATCAAAGCCGAAATGGTGGCCCCCACTCGCGCCAACACAATCGAGGGAATATCGGTAAATTGAGCTACATTGGCCGTCGGCTGCTCATCCGCCAGCAGGTATTGGGCGCCCAAAATCGCCGTAGAAAACACCACCACTTCAAAGACCGTATCGTAGAGGCGGTTGCGCAGAATGAGACCCGTCACCGTGTTGGGCACACCGCTTTCGCTGGCCAGAATCTCCACTGCCTCGACTAAAGCTACGCCCGCTGCGCGATTGGGGGAAACGGATCCCGCCTCGCCCACAATGAGCTGTAGGGCTGCCAGCAGCACCGCTATCCCGTACACCCACTTCATGTCGCCATCACCTCAGCGGCCAGAGCTTGCTGCGCCAAAATGGCCTGCAGGCGGGGTACGCGTGTAACCAGGCGATACTCTGCTGCTTCTCCACCGGGCTCAAGGGCAATGGTGTGTACCTCTCGGCTGCGAAGAGCAGCCACCAACGCCTCCGAACTCCCATAGGCGGCCAACTCCAAGCGCATGTGATACCGCTGTAGCCCTTGGCGCATCTGCTGTAACAACTGCCGTGCTGCTGAGGTACTGGCCTCCAGCACAGGGCTGCCTTCGAGAACGCCCAGGCGCATGCTCAGCGAAGAGCGCACCGCAATGGCGTAGAGGGTAATAGAAAGCATGGTGCCCACCAGTGCCTCGGTCAGGGCCACATCCGCCGCCCCAAACAGCGCATAGATCAGGGCGGCAATCGTCCCCAGGATCCCTCGCATCACCAGGGCGTGATAGGGATTGGTCTGGGTCACCACCAGGCTCGCCGTCAGGGGCAGAAGCAACGCCATCACCAGCAACAGGGTCTCTTCCATCCTGGTCTCCTACAGGGACTTGCGCTGCGAGCAAAACGCCAGCACATAGCCCAGAATGGTATTCCAAATAGCCAGGGAGATCAGTGCCAACACCAACAGGGGCCATTCCCGTGGGATCCGCAACAGCAGCCCCAGCATGATGCTCATCGAGCCCAGGGTGTCCGACACCGAAAGGCCGTGCAGCTTAAATAAAATCGAGCGATCCCCAAGGAGCGGCGCCGTTCCCCACAACCAAAACAGCACACCAATCCCAAACAACAGATAGCTCAGACCTTCCACCCAGACTTCCATACCTACCCCCAGGGCCTTTCTAAAGCATTTCCAGCCGTTTCAGTACATGAGCCAAGAGCATTAAGGCCGCATTGCCCACCGACAAAATCAAAACCCCCACAATCCCGATCATCCAATCATCCCGCACCACCGACACCACCAAAATCAGGATGGCCGTCTTTGTGGCCAAGCTGGCAAAGGCGAGCATCGTCTGCCAAATATCTTCCTTCAGCCAAGCGGCATACAGGGGCAAGCACAGCGTTAGGGTCAGGAGAAACAGCAGTAGGTTCACACGTCCTCCCGCGGCTTGAGCACATGGACTTCATAAGTGCCTTGGGCATTGCAATTGAGCACGATGGTTTTGGGCGTGAAGGTAATTAAAAAAATATCCAGAAACACCAGCCCTGCTGAACGGTTGGGCAGGGTTTGTTTGTATACAACTTCCTCAACAGTGTGGGGCTTGAGGATCATCTCGAAGGCTTCCCAGTAGGCTCTTGGGATGGCGAGAAGAATTTCCTGGAGCACTCGCCCCCAATCCCGCCATTGCACCGGTGCGGAAGCCTGGCGCGGCAGCAGCAACGTTGCCGCCACCCCGATGGCCACATTGTCCCAGCTCAGATTGCCCGTCAGCAGAAACCAAATCAAGAGGCGCAGGCCGATCTCCAATAGACCCAACTCAGGGTAGCGTCCCATAGTTCCCCACAGCTAACAGAGCCCAAACCAGCACCAACACTATGCTCAAGCCGCCCACCACTGCTTCCAGCCCTTCGTTCACCGACCCTCCCTTCAAAGGGATCCGCTCCCAAAACCAGCCTAGGGGGATCCCAACGCCCAAACTGAGGAGCGCCTTGAGAAGATTGTCAGCGCCATAGGCCGCCGGTAGCCAGCCCCAGAGCAAGCCCCCACCCCAAAGCACCAGTGCCACTTTATCTTGCCAAGGAGTTGCAGAGGTGGTTGCCCCCTTCATTGGAGAAACAGGTGCCCGCAGCACTCGCACGCCTAAACAAGTGGTGCCGACGGTAACCCCCACCAGCAGCCACTCGTGCCAGGGATCCAGAGCAGACAAGCTGAGGGCCTTGGCCGCATACCCCAAACTGCCGGGTACCCCTGCCAGGGAAGCCGTCCCTAAGAGCAGCATCGGCCAACGCCAGGGATGGGTCACGCTTGTTCCAACAAACAGCAAGGGCTTTGCCAACCCATGGGCAAGACCGTACAAACCTGCCCATTGAGGGGCAGCAATCACAAATCCCATCTGCGATACCGAGCTCCAGGCGAGAAGGTGCTGGGGCGTGCTCGCCATCAAGGCCAGTAGGATCCCGAAAACGGCTGAACCAGCGCTCAAGTAGGGCAACCCCTGGGCCAAGACCGGCGAAGCCTCGCTGCAGCGCACCAAAGCCATGGCTCCTGCTTTGGTCGTAAAACCGCTGAGCACCGCCGCGATAACGGGATCCGCGGTAGCATAGGTGAGAGGCAGCCACAGGCCGGCAACGAAGATCGCCCCCTTGGCCAAAAGACCCACAGCAATCAGCGCCAAGGCCGTGGGGTCGGCCATAGCCAAACTGCTCATCGCCAGGGATCCCGTGCGCACATAGACCAGGATTGCGCCCATCAGGTAGAAGAGCATGGCCACATTGCTCATGAAAAGGTAGCGCAGCCCCACCCAGAGCTGGCGATCGCGGTGCGGAGCATTTTCTTCCACTGTGGGTTGGCCCTCAGCCCGCCGCCCGTAGGTCAGCAGCAAAAACACGCCGATGCTGAGCACCTCCAGGGAAACGTAGACGCTGATCAGGTCAGCACTGATGATGACGGCGTTGGCGCTACCGTGGACGATCAGCAACTGCATGGCCAGAAAGCGGCTGCCCGCAAAGCGTCTATCCAAATACAGGGCCACTCCTAGCGTGACCAGGCCGTGGGCCAAGAGCATCGCTGCTCCATTGGCATCGATCCGCAGCGTCACCCCGAAGTGATCCAAAAGCTGCAGCTCCAAGGGCGCAGCGGTTGTGCCGGGCAAGCCCCCCTGCTGCACCGCATAGGCCACCGTCAGCGCGGCCATCCCCACCAAGCTGGGACGGGTTAGGGCTGGCATCAAGTAGGTTGTGAAGGCCAGCAGAAAGGGCAGCGCCACCCATACCAGCGTCAGCTCAGTCATCGGTAGAAGTGCTCTGCGCCCCTGACGCGACTGCCTGTTCGATGCTCTCGACTTCGAGGGTGGGATGATTGCGGGAGAGCTTCATCACCCCCACCAACATCAAGGCTTGTACCGATAGGCCAATGACGATGGCCGTGAGGATGATCCCCTGAGGCACCGGGTCGGCATAGTCCAGCTCGCGCCAGGGTTTGTAGATGGGGGTGAACACACCGCTCCGGGCTGCCCAGATCACGAAGAAGGCGATGACCCCGGTGCTCATGACATCCATAGACAGGATCTTCATAATGAGGTTGCGCTTGACCACGACTCCCCAGAAGCCAAGGAAGATCGTGAGGATGACGGCGGCACTTAACATGGACACCTCGCTTGCTGCGCTCGAGCTATCTGGTCGCTCAGTCGTTCTAAGGCTACGCCCGCTACGTGACCAGTATCCAGCTTCCGCAGCCGCGGCAGCCAGATAGCCTGTGGCCGGCTGCAACGCTGCCGGGATCCCCATCTCCCCAGCAAGACCGGGATCCCGAATTCGAAAGAGCTGCAGCTCCCAATGGGCAACTTGCTGCGACTTCTTGCCAGCTCTGGAGCTTGGTGGGATCCTGGTCATACACCTCTCATGCCAAGGTCGGAATTCATGGCTGCTGTTCGCAGTTTAAGTTGTAATTTAATGGCCTTGGCGGAACCGACTTCTGGATGCTGAAGAAAGGTGTTGGAGAAGGGGGTTTAAAAGCCGTGATGCTGCCGGTGGCGGAAGCAGAAGCCCTGATTTTGCAGGCGGTTCAGCCGCTGGGCCCAGAGTGGGTGGAGCTGGGATCCGCCCAAGGCCGCGTTCTCAGCCAAACTGTGTATAGCCCCCAGGATTTTCCGGCCCATCCCACCTCCAGTATGGATGGCTATGCCGTGCGCCATGAAGATGTGCAAGCGGGGATCCCTTGTGAGCTGCAGGTGATTGAGACTCTCCCCGCCGGAAAGGCACCCACCCGAGAGCTCCAGCCTGGACAAGCGGTGCGTCTCTACACCGGCTCCCTCTTGCCCAGCGGTGCGGACACCGTGGTGATGCAGGAAGACACGCAGCAACCTTCGCCAGGAACCGTTCGCCTCTTGCAGCGTCCGCAGCGGGGCCAATTTGTCCGGCCTCAGGGAGACTTTGCCCGCCAGGGGGATCCCCTCCTGCCGGCAGGGCAGGCTTTGGGCGGAGCGGAGCTAGCCGTTTTGGCCGCCATCCGACAGGCGATGGTGCCGGTGTTTCGTCAGCCCCGGGTAGCCCTGTTCTCGACAGGGGATGAGCTAGTGCCCATCCAGCAGGTGCCGGGGCCGGGGCAGGTCGTGGATTCCAACCAGTACGGCCTGGCGGCTCTGGTCAAGGCAGCGGGTGGGATCCCGATCCAGTTGGGCATCGTGCCGGATCGGCTCCAGGTGTTGCGGCAGGTCGTCCAGCAGGCCCTGGCCTCCGCCGATGGGGTGATCTCTTCCGGAGGGGTATCGGTGGGGGATTTTGACCTGGTGGAAAAGGTGCTGGAGGAGTTGGGAGGCGAGATTTTCATCCGCAGCGTGGCCATCAAGCCGGGCAAACCCCTGACGGTGGCTCGTTTTCCCAATCCCCACGGCCCCCCCAAGCTCTACTTTGGCCTGCCGGGCAACCCTGCCTCTGCCCTGGTGACCTTCTGGCGCTTTTTGCACCCGGCCCTGCGAAAAATGGGCGGATCCCTGCCCCCCTACTGGCAGATCCTCTCCGCCTTCAGCCCGGTGGATCTGCATGCCGACGGTCAGCGGGAACACTACCTCTGGGGACGGCTGCAGGTCAAGCCCGAAGGGATCCAATTTCAGCCCGCCGCCAACCTCAATTCCGGCAATCTCATCAGTCTGGCCGGCTGTAATGCCTTGGCTGTGCTGCCAGTAGGGACAACCCAGATCCCTGCTGGTTCGCCCGTTCAGGTGCTGCAACTGCCCTGAAGATCCCTAGCCCTCCTCTCGCTGCTGCTGGAATAGCCGCCATAGTCAATCCAAATAACAATGAGACGCTAGCCAGTACAACAGTTCCGTCTGCAACAGCGGACCGCAGGCCTTATCACTTCATCCACAGAAGTTCCTCTATCAGCATGCATCCTTGCCCTCTTGAGAGCACTAAAGTCACCCTCAATCTCATTCAAGTCTGGCGAGGGCCTCAGCAAAAAACCACCTCCTGCCCTGCCGCTTTCATCAAATCCTTTATCCTTCCCTTCCGTTCGCCGAGCAGGCCCTAGGCCTTTGAATCGGCCCATTGCCTAGAGTCAATACAGATGTCCTCTCCAAACTCGGCATTTAGTGTCCCTCAAATTCTTCCGCATTCGAGCTACTTGAAAAAGCGTCGGGGCTATCAAACCCCCTCTCTCCTTCCTCCTACCGGCTACTCAGCTCTCTCTCTTCCCATAAACTTTCTCCCCTCTCTTTGGCCAAGCATAAAACAGGTGCGTATCTCCCCAAACCCTGTCTCGTCATTCTCTCATCATTCGCGTCAGCGGTGCAGAGCCCATTGTAAGCTAAACTCTCACTTCCATACTTCTGAACCAACTCCCTCAAGACCCTAGAGTCGTTGATTCTCTCTTGGATTCTCTCTTGCCAATCCCGCTCTCGGTGCCTTAACTCTTTTTTTTCGCGTTGTTTTCATCTTCCTAAGAGCATAGTAAATAGCGCTGGGATGGACGCCAAACCTCTGGGCTCTATCCTTCAGTCGAGCTTCTGGGTACTGTTCTACGTCTTGCTGCAGAGCGACCAAGTCTATCTTTCGCTTCCGAGTCTTGACTTTTGTCGGCCTCAGGTCTTCTCGGTTCAGCCAGCGATAAACCGTTGCACGACTGACTTTGTACATCTGTGCAGCTGCAGTGGGGCTGCCCCCTTCCTGGACATACCCTACGACTCTCTCTCTCAGGTCTAAGCTATAGGTCATGAAGCTTCCTCCTGAGGTCTACCCCCACGTCATCTTGCCTTTAACACCGTCTCATTGTCAACTGAATTGACTACAACTACACAGACCTGCTTTGTGGTCATTTCAAATGGCACCTGTCTTGCCTTTTGTCTGCCGTCGTCGAGAGAGGGGGCAGCGGCACAGAGGACTAGGAAGGAGGGGGGAGACCGTCTCGAACAGACCTAGAGTAGGCCTGCTGCACCGCCTGGTAGCGCCGTTTGAACGCCTGCTGCTGCACCTTGTGATCCACAATGGGATCCGGATAGCCACAACTTCGCCGTTCCCGCAAAGCCCAGGCTCCCTTGGGGTCATCTCCCACCCACAGCAGAGCCGGCGTATCCAGCCGTGCCAGCTCCGGCAGATAGCGGCGGATGTACTCTCCTTCCGGGTCATAGCGGGCTGCTTGCGTGGCCGGGTTGAAGATGCGCAGGGGCTTGGGATCCGTGCCCACACTGGCGCTCCACTGCCAACCGCCGTTATTGGCCGCCAGATCCCCATCCACTAGCTTTTGCATAAAGTAGCGTTCTCCCCAGCGCCAATCGATGAGCAGATCCTTGGTTAAAAAGCTGGCTACAATCATGCGGCAGCGGTTGTGCATCCAGCCGGTTTCGTTCAGTTGGCGCATGGCCGCATCCACAATGGGGTATCCCGTCTGCCCCGCACACCAAGCCTGAAACCAGTCCTGCCGATTGTCCCACTCCAGTGCATCAAAGGCTCGTCGATAGGCTCCGGTTTCCACGTGGGGCCAGTGGGCCAAGACATGCTTGTAAAACTCTCGCCAGCACAGCTCCTGCCGCCAAGTTTGCAAGCTGCTTTCGGCCTCTTGGCTGCGCACCTCGGCTTCCACCTCCCGCGTGGCTTGCCACACCTGGCGAATGCCGATCGTTCCCCAGCACAAGTGGGGGCTCAGTAGAGAAGTGCCCGGCTCAGCCGGGAAGTTGCGGGCTCGCTCGTAGTCCAAAATGCGCAAACCCTGACAAAAGTCTTCCAAAAGGGCTTGAGCCGCTGCTTCCCCCGCTGCTGGGATCCGCTGGTCGCAGACAAAGCCCAAATCTGCCAAAGTCGGTAGAGGCTGCGCTTTTAGTCCCGATACCGGCTGCAGACCCTCGGGGGTTGGGTAGGGATCCCGCTTGGGCAAGCTCGCCCACCTGCGCCAGAAGGGAGTGAAGACCGAATAGGGCTCCCCCGCCTGGGTCAACACTTCCCCCGGCCCGTGCAGCAGCACATCTTGGTAGGAGAAGGACTGGATCCCGGCTGCGGCCAAACTGGCCTGCACTCGACTCTCTTGCTGTAGGGCGAACGGCTCCCCATCGGCATTCCAAAACACGGCCCTGGCTCCCAGGTCTGTGGCCAAGCACCGCAACTCCACCGAGGGATCCCCCAGCCGCCAGATCAGTGGGATCCCCATCTGGGCGTAGCGCTCCTGTAGCTCTTGCAAAGCCTGGAGCAAAAAGGCCACCCTGGCCGGAGCCATGTCCGACCGCCCTAAGATCTGGGGGTCGAAAATGAAGACAGGCACCACCTGGGAGCTGCGCTGGGCTGCCTCATGCAGGGCTGTGTTGTCCCCTAACCGCAGATCGCGACGATGCCAAAGCAAAACGGGGGAAGTCATAGGCTGCCAAGCAATGGGATCCCATCTTGGCCGGTTGCCACCGTCCCTTTCAACTCACTCCCCCCAAGGCTGGGAGCCGGGGCGGCCAGAAGCTACATTCTAAAGAACCTTGAAGAACCCTATCAAAGCTCTAGACTGTCGAACACCCGACTGGGACAATAGCGGCAGCGCTCCTCTGGCTTTTGCTGGCCATCGCTGTATCCCATCGCGTAAGCTGTATCCCCCAACATCACCACCAGCTGAGTCAGCTTCAGGGAAAGCAACGGGTCAAGCGGCTCCGTCACATTCAGCATAAACTGCTCAATGGAGCGCCGCAGCGCCTCTGGCGTCTTGATCATCACGTCTCCATCCATCCATCGATGGCTTTAGGTATTCATACTCAAGGCAAGATGGACATGGACTCAGGATAAAGGTGGAAGGAAGAGATGCTCGTAGCATTGGCTACTGTTCTTGGGGCCAAGCTGGCGGGGGCTATGCTTCACACCGACCAGAGCAGGCTTGCGGATGATGTTAGCCTAGGTATCCAAAAATGGCGACAGCGCGACGGGTGGCACGGGTAGCAGAACTGATCAAACGAGAGGTCAGCCAAATCCTGCTCTCGGAGATCAAAGATGACCGGGTTGGGGCAGGGATGGTCAGCATTGTGGATGTCGAGGTTTCCAATGACCTGCAAAACGCCCGCATCTTCGTCAGCATTTATGGGGATGAGACAGCTCAACACCGAGCTATGGAAGGGCTAGCAGCGGCCACACCCTTTGTGCGGCGGGAAATCGGCCAGCGCCTCAGCCTGCGACGGGTGCCAACGGTGGTGTTTTTGCAGGATCGCTCTTTGGAGCGGGGATCCCGCGTTTTGGCTCTGCTTAACCAACTGAGACCGACCTTTGAGGCCAAGGCCCAGCCTGGGGTTGAGGAACCGCTAGAGAACACCGCCGAGGGCGAAGAAAACCCATCGGGCGGTGAATAATTGCACCGATGGCTAAGCAGACCAGATAGAGAGGCCTTTGCTTTGCAGCAATGCGGACAACATGAAAGAAAGATTTTTTACCGTTCGTGTCGCGTAAGCGGGCCCTGAAGTTTTTGGATTTGTTAGGCTTAAGGGAGCTATACAGCCCTTCCCCCGATCGTCTATCCGTACAGGACTCCATGTCTGCGGCACACTTGCGCAAACCAGAGCGCTCTGCTCCAAAGGGCAGCGGCGTTGTTGTGGTCAACCTGCGAAAGGGCTGTAAGGTTGCTGTCCATGCCTTTTCTGCCTTTTCATGGATGTTCAAAGCCCACTGCAACCGGATCCCTCTCTAGGGGGTGCTACTCCACTCCAAGCTCTGCAGGCCCTAAACCAGAGTGTTGCCGAAGCTTTGGTTTCCTGCTTGAAAGGGCAACCCCAACAGGCCACTCAGCACCTTTTGCTGGCTCTGCCGCAGCTCATGGCGGCTCTGGGGGCCTTGAGGCAAAAATCTTCCCTTCGCGTGAGCGGGCCGGAGGCCTTGGCCGAGCCTGCAGGTTGCCCTTCAGAAGCCCAGCCCAAGCGCATCATGCACATCGAAGGCAATCGCGTGGAAGTGTGGGTGGATAACCAAATTCGCAGCAGTTGGAGCATTTGGTCGGTGGGAGATCTCAAGGAAGTCTGTCGGCTGGCAGAAGAGTTCGACTGTGGCCTCAGCTATTCTCTAGGAGGAAACTCAGAGTCTCAGTCGGAGATGCTGCTGTTGCCCTCCAATTCTGCTGATTTGTCCGACCGACTCTCCAACCCCGTTCGCGCAAGCGGGCCAGACGCCTCAGGCTCCGCCGCCTAGCACCCCCAGCTTCGGTTGCTGCTTTTGCTGCTCAAATCCCCATGGCAGAACCCCAACGGCTACAGAAGCTCTTGGCTCAGCAGGGATTGGCCTCGCGTCGCCAGGTGGAAGCCTGGATCCTGGCCGGGCGCGTTCGGGTCAATGGGAAGGTGGTCACTGAGCTGGGCTCCAAAGCCGACCCAGAGCGGGATTGCATCGAGGTGAATGGGCAAGTGATCCCTTTGGCCAAGGATCCGGCGCGCTATGTTTTGCTCCTGCACAAGCCAGTGGGGGTTTTGTCAACCTGTGCAGATCCTTGGGGACGCAAGACGGTGCTGGATCTGCTCCCCCCATCTTGGAAACGGCAAACCCGCCTCTACCCGGTGGGCCGGCTGGATGCGGACAGCAGTGGCGCTTTGCTGCTCACCAATGATGGCGACTTGACCTTGAAGCTGACCCATCCGCGCTATCATCTGCCCAAAACCTACCGGGTACAGGTACAAGGGCATCCGAGTCAGGCCACTCTGCAACATTGGCGAGACGGAGTAGACTTAGAGGGGTACACCACTCTGCCGGCGGAGGTGGAGTTTTGTCCTGCCCCGGATTTCCGGCAAAGGGAGCATCCCAATTGCTCCTGGCTGAGGGTGGTGTTGTTTGAGGGACGCAACCGGCAAATTCGGCGGGTGGCGGAGCGTCTTGGGCATCCGGTGCTCAGCTTACATCGGGAAGCCATTGGCCCACTGGGCTTGGGCAACCTGAAAGCAGGCCAGTTCCGCCAGTTGGATCCCCATGAGCTCCGAGCTTTGCTGGCCCCTCTCACCGGGCACAGCAGCTCATCCTCGCAAGGACTCCGTCCCGCTTACGCGAACGGGAAGCGCCCTCTAAGGCCTCCGGCCCGCTCACGCGATTAGCTCGTCAGAGCCTCTAACTGAGTGCAAACTCTCACAGTAGCCTCCTTTCTTCCGCAGGTGGCCAAATGATGCAAGAGCCAGCACACTCTTTAGAAGCCCTGGGATCCCTGTTGCGGCAAACACGGGAGGCACGGGGACTGACGTTGACAGAAGTAGCTAACGATACCTTCATTCGCTGCCAATATCTGCAGGCGCTGGAGGAAGCTGACTTGAGCCGGTTACCGGAGCCGGTGTATGTGCAAGGGTTTCTCAAGCGCTATGCCGACTATTTGGGGTTGGATGGCGAAACCCTCTCCCGGCGTGCTTCTCCGCTTTTATCGGCCAAAACGCCCCACGCGCCAGCTCCTCTTGCCGTTGTCGGCCAGCAACCTACCTTTGCCCTGCGTCCTCTCCACCTTTGGGCTGCTTATGTGGTGCTGATTGTGCTGACGGTGGGGGGATTGTCGGCTCTTTTGGAAGGCACAGGCAATCCCTTTGGGCGTTGGCTGGTGAGCCTGTCAACGGTCAGTCGGGAGGGATCCGGCCAGCAACCGCCTGCTGCCAACTCCCCGGATCCCACTCTGTCGGCAGCTCAGCCCACGGCCCGCCAACTGTTTCCCACCCTCGACCAATGGACGCGCATTCAGGGCGTCTTCCCCGAGGTCTTGGAAGCTCACTCAGGGGGGGCGGGGCGCAAGCCGGTGCGTCTGGATATTCGCGTTGTGGAGCGCCCTTCCTGGTTGCGGGTCATCGCCGATGGGCAAACGGTTTTTGAGGCCACCTTACAGCCAGGGGCCGAGTTGAATTGGGAAGCGGAGCAGTCAATCGTGTTGCGTACCGGCAATGCGGGCGGTGTGTTGGTGACCTTTAACGACCGGGAGCTTGGAGTGATGGGCCGATTTGGGGAAGTGAAAGAGCTGATGTTCGAGCCGGGGTTGGATATTCAGTCGCTGCAGTAGGAACCCAGCCAAATGATCATCCCGTTGCGCTTGGCGTTATCGGCGGCAGAGTAGGAGCAATCTCCCACCCTTGGGAGCCAAGCTGCTGCAGCAGGTGCCGGACTTTGTCGATGTCTTTATCGCCTGGCCGACGTTCCACACCACTGGAGAGGTCGATGCCGCTTGGCTGAAGGTGGCTGAGTGCCTGCAGAACATTGTCCGGGTTCAGCCCACCAGCCAGTAGCCAAGGCAAGGGCAGGGAGCGGTGGGCAAGTTCTGACCAATTCAGAGTTCGCCCCGTTCCACCCGCCTGTTGGGGGTGATAAGCATCCAAAAGCAGCATCTCCACACAGTCTCGGTAGAGATGGGCTACTTCCAGATCCGCCGGCTGGCGAATGCGCAGGGCTTTGATGCGGCGGATCCCGGGAAGCCATTTCCCCAATTGCTGACAATCCTGCGGGGATTCTTGGCCATGCAACTGGACAGCCGTGAGGCCCACCGTTTCCACCCAGGCGGCGATGGCGCGGGGATCCTGATCCAGAAAGACCCCTACTTTTTCCACGTGGTCGGGCAGGGATCCCACCCAACGAGCCATTTCCGAGAGGGGCAAATAGCGGGGTGTATTGGGCACCGCGATGAACCCAAGGGCACTCACCCCCAGCGCGGCGATGGCCTCCGCCTGATCCTGACGGGTGATGCCGCAGATTTTGACAAACAACCGGCCCATTGGGAGCACCACCAAAACAATTGGCTGCTGGTTCTTGGATGGTTCTGAGAGCGCTGATACATCTACTTTTGTTCAGGGCGCATTTGCAGAGGATCCGGCTGTTCCGGGTGAAGCTTGTTGATCCGGCGCACCATTTGCCACAGCCGTCCGAAGTTGCGCTGGTTGAAGTGCATCACCAGCCGTGGCAGATGGGCAATATCTTCCTCGGCTTCCTCCGGCAAAGCCCCAGTTTGCTCGATCCGGCCCGAATCGAGAATGTCGGCAAACTCTTCGTTTAAAATCTCTAGGGCTTCCGGTGAAAGTTTGGTGTTCAAGCGCAAAACCAGGAGCTCTCGCACGTAGCGATTGCTGTGAAAGACGCGATAAAAATCGACAATCTGCTGACAGGCATCTTCCACGTCGTCGGTTAGGGTGTAGAGGAAGAGATCTTCTGGGCTGATCAAGCCGCGACCAAGCAGGTGCTCCCGCACGTATTCGTCCCATTCTTTCCAGTAGCAGCCACCTGTTCTGTCCACCAGCACCAAGGGCATGAGCTTGGTTTTGCCGGTTTGCATCAGGGTTAGGCATTCAAAGGCTTCATCCTGAGTGCCGAAACCGCCGGGAAAAAGCACCAGCGCGTCGGTTTCTTTAACAAAAAAGAGCTTGCGCGAAAAGAAATACTTGAAGTTGATGACCCGATCGCTGGCAGCAATAACGGGATTGGCCATTTGCTCAAAGGGAAGCTGGATATTGAGCCCAAAAGAGTTTTCCAGCCCTGCCCCTCGGTTGCCGGCTTCCATAATGCCGCCGCCGCCCCCCGTCATCACCATGAATCCCCGTTGACTGATGCAGTAGGCGAACAACTGGGCCTGGCGATATTCGGGACTTTCTGGCCCCAGTCGTGCCGACCCGAAAACGGTGATCTTGCGTTGGTGGGCATAGTTTTGGAAGGCGGCAAACCCCTGCTCCAGATCCTCAAGAGTAGCCGCCAAGATCTTGGCATCTAAACGGCTCAGCTCCAGGGATCCCATGCGCTGCAGCGACTGCAAAATACGCAGCCAGGCCGTCCGGTTGGGGTGATGCTCCAACTGCTTTAGGCGGGTCTCAGCGTTGGAAAAAACCTCTCGCAGAAGGGAAGAAACAGAATCGGTCAAGCTGGGATCCTAAAGTTCTCTGGAATTACTTTAATCAGTTCTCGGCACAAAATGGCAGCCGGGTTCTAATCCAGAACCCAAAAGTTACATTCTGAAACACCCAAGGCATAGCCCTCAGGCTTCGGCAGGTGTGTCGAAGTGCTTTTCCAAAATCGTGGTTAGAGTTGCCTTGGGTACGGCGCCGACCACCACATCCACTTTCTGGCCGCCCTTGAACAACATCAGGGTGGGAATGCTGCGAATACCGTACTGGCTGGCAGTTTGAGGGTTCTCGTCGGTGTTGATTTTTACAACCTTAACTTTGCCAACATACTGCTCAGCTATCTCCTGAACCACAGGAGCCACCATCCGACAGGGGCCACACCAAGGTGCCCAAAAATCAACCAGAACTGGAATATCGCTGCGCAGCACCTCTGCCTCAAAGGTGGCATCAGCGATATCTATTGCTGCAGACATGCCTGGATAACTCCTGAAACAACACCTGTCACGGTCTCTGATCTTAGCACAGCCCCCAGGCTGCTGGTGACCTCAGCCTGTTCCATTGCTACTACACGGAGCGTTCGCCAAAGGAACTGTCCCTTGGGATCCCGGCCTGAGACCTTCGCTCAGCCAACCGCAGCGCTAGGCAGTTTGGGGACGGCACCGAAAGCATCTGAGCCGTGCTGAAGCAGGCTTCTACGGCATCCATCAAAAGATTTGTCTTGGCAAGGTTCCCGGGATAGTTGAGTGCGTCATGACCAGGCTGCTCCTATCCTATATGGTCACTTTGATTCAAACTAGGACACTGCACCCACACCTAAAACCTTGGTCGCGTCTTCGCGTCAGCGTTGCGGAGCAATAGCGTTGCGGAGCAATAATGCAAAGGGCTAGAAAGCTTTTCTCAGTAGCCTAGGCGTCTCACCCTAACCTGAAACGACTGTAGTCATTTTAACGAGGAATGAAACTGTTCCATTGGAAGAGGGGTTGAGGATAGTTGTGGAAGCGACGCGGAGTAGTTGGGAAGTGTCTCAGCCTAACTTGAAATGACCATGATCAAGGCATAAACCTTTGTCTAGGTGGTCATGTATGGAACTCCCTTTGAATAAAAGCCAATCTATACCAACCGATCTGGCCAGCTTGGCCTTGGCGAGCCGGGATCCCTCAGACGGCCTTCAGACAAACACCATCGGCTTATGACGGATTTTCTCGAAAGCAGCCGCATCAAAACGGTAGAGGGTTGCCGGTCTGCCTGTTCCTTGGGAACTTTTCTGGCCGGTATCTTGCAAGATACCCAGTTTCAGTAGGCGGGCGCGAAAATTGGAGTAGTCGGAGAACCCCTCGCCCAAAACGGTGCCGTAGAGCTGATAGACCTCCCCTAGCGTGAAGGTGGCGGGCAAAATGTCAAAGGCAATCGGGCTGTACTCCAACTTGGCGCAGAGGCGACGGCGGGCATAGCGGCAAATCTCTTCGTGGTCAAAGGCCAAGGGGGGAATTTGGTCGGCGGGATACCAGGCAATGCCCTCCACTCCGTCTGCCAGCAATTCAGCATCCTGGAACCGCACCAGGGCAAAGTAGCTGACCGACAGGTAGCGCACTCCATAGCCATCCTCGGCCTCGCGGGGATCCCGCTCCGGCCCCCCGAAGGTGTAGAGCTGCTCCAGATAGAGGTTTTTAACACGAATTTTCTCCGCCAAGATGCGGTAGGCCGCTGCTTCTAGGGATTCTGAGCGCCGCACCAGTGTTCCTGGCAGGGCCCAGCAACCGCGGAAGGGATCCTCCCGCCGCCGCACCAGCAGCACCAGGAGGCGATTCTGCTCAGTGTCGATGGAGAAAATGACCGCATCCACGCCCACCCGGAACTCCGCCAAGGCGATCCGGTTCTCCGATGGGCCTGCCACGATGCGGGATCCCTGCATAGCTTGGCACTGAATCCTGATACATTCACGCTGAACTCTCCTGAACATGGTTCAGGAAAGAAGCGATCGCATCCTGCCTATCTCTGTTCGCGTCAGCGGGACGGAGTCCAAACAGGAAGGCGGTATCCCGCAAAGCCCTGAGGAATACCCCCCGAGCGCTTTCCCCCTTCACTTCCCGGCAACCGTTGCGGTGGACTCAAGGATCAGGGGGAAACTTGGTCTACTATATCCCTCTCAATGACTTTTGCCAAACCGCCTAAAGCTCAGTAAATTCAGCAAAGTTCAGGGTTTTGGGGGTTAGAGGCATGCTCCACCAACAGCCTACCCAGTTTGTCCCTCCAGAGGGAGCTACCAGCCTGGACCACCGTCTTGCCAGTCTAAGCCCTATCTGGGGCGAAGGCTTTCGTGTCGCGGGGAAGATGGGTTGCTAAAGGTGTGCAAAAGAACCCCGACTCAGGCAACACTTTTACTTTTTGCGCGATTTGGCTCTTTTTCAGCCACGGAGGACCCCTCAGCGAGGGGGAACAGCCGACCTTGCCCAACAGCAATGTGAACCCGCGCGCCCACAGGCAGGGCTTCCCGGGCTAGGGCGTGCAATTCTTTGCCGGCTGCTGTGATCAGGGAATAGCGGTACTCTCGCCCCAAAAACTGTCGATCCCGAATGACAATGCCGCCCTGAGGATCAGGATGCAAATGCAACTCCTCCTGTCGAACCATCAACTCTGCGCAGCGCAAGCTGGGGTCGGGCTGATCCCTCAAAGCCTGGAATGGGATGTGCAGCAGCTCTTCAGCCTGCCAACCAAACTCCCGCCGCTCACAGCGCAGAAAGTTGGCCTGGGTAATAAACTCTGCCACGAAGCGAGTAGCCGGCTCCCGGTAAACCTCCTCCGGGGATCCCCATTGCTCAATACGGCCTTCCCGCATCACCGCCACCCAGTCGGAGAGGCAGAGAGCCTCCTCTTGGTCGTGGGTGACAAAAATGGCCGAGGTCTGGGTTTGCTTGAGGATTTTGCGGATTTCTTCCCGCAGGTAGTAGCGCACCTGCACATCCAAATTGCTCAGCGGCTCATCCAACAGGATCAAGCTAGGCCTGGGGGCCAAAGCCCGCGCCAAAGCCACCCGCTGCTGCTGCCCGCCCGAAAGCTCGTGGGGATAACGATGGGTGTAGTCTTCCAGGCCCACCAACCGCAACACCTCGTAAGCGCGTTCCCGCGCCTGTTGGGCAGCGCCTCGCAACTCAGCTCGCAACTCAGTTGAGGGGGAGCGATTGCCACCCCCTGCCGCCGACGCAAACGGGGTAGTGGGTCGGAGGCCAAACATCACATTGGCCAACACGTTCAAGTGGGGAAACAGGGCAAAATCCTGAAACACCAGCCCCACTCCCCGTCGCTCCGGTGGGATCCACTGCCCCTCCCCAGCCACAACCTGCCCCCCCAGCAGGATCCGCCCGCTATCCGGCTGCTCAAATCCGGCAATGGTGCGCAATAAGGTGGTTTTCCCACAACCTGATGGGCCCACAATGCTGAGGATGTCTCCTTGGGGCAGGCGAAACTCGACTTCCCGCAAAACCAACTGCCGCTGGCCGGGAAACCCCTTGCTGATGCCCTCAAGCTGAAGGATGTAGGAGGGATCCTCCCGCGCGGCAGTGGGACTTGGAGAAAACAAGAACTCAGCCATGACGGTTTTTGTTGCAAAAGATTTTCACTATTTTTACCACACTACCATGTCCCCGGATCCCGTCCAACCGGATCGAGATCCAACAGCCAGCAGCCAGATCTTGAGCAGGACAGAATAAGGTTTCTACGCCTCGCCCTGATTCCAAGCGAAGCAGCGGAAAATCAGTGTTAAACTTAGTTAGCGAAGTTTCTCAGGCCTGGGCGGCGCTTGCTTGTGTGGCGCACGCCAGAGGCTTGTTGTAAATGAGTTTTGAGACAAAGTTTCCCGAACGTGCTCTGATTACAGGGGCCAGTCGAGGGATCGGCAGAGCTGTAGCCCTAGCCCTAGCCCGACAAGGGATAGCAGTAGCTCTGGTGGCCCGTTCCCAACCTGATCTGCTGGCGGTGCAAGCCCAAATCCAAGCCCAGGGCGGCAAGGCAGCGGTTTTTCCCATGGACTTGGCCGACTTAGCAGCTCTGCCCCAGCAGTTGCAGGCTCTCCTGGATCGATTTGGCGTCTGCGATGTCTTGGTCAATAATGCGGGCATGGCCCACGTTGGCCCTTTGGCCACCTTACCTTTGTCGGATTGGCAGCGAGTGATCGACTTGAACTTGACGGCAGCTTTTCTGTGCGCCCAAGCCGTACTTCCCGGAATGCGCCGGCAGCGCTTCGGCACGATTGTCAACGTCATCTCGATTGCGGGCAAGCGAGCTTTTCCCAACTGGGGAGCTTACTGTGCCAGCAAGTTCGGCCTAATGGGCTTTTCTCAAGCTTTGGCCGAAGAGGAGCGACAGCATGGCATTCGGGTCACCAGCCTGTGCCCTGGTGCCGTGGACACGTCCCTCTGGGATACGGGCACGGTAGGGGTCAACTTCGACCGTTCCAAAATGCTCTCGCCGGAATGGGTAGCCGATTTGATTACCTACATTGTTCGGTTGCCCACAGGTGCGGTGGTGGAAGATCTCACCTTCATGCCTGCGGTGGGAGCCTTTTAGACCTGGCTGGTTTGGGGTTGCCCGTGACTTGGGAGGGTTTTGGCTATCGCAGCCTTTGACTGGATGCCACCTGAGCTGAGTTGCATGCACCGAGTTCTCTTAGCCTTTCGTTAACCAAGGAATATCCTGCTATGACCCTTGCGAAACCCGGATCTGGCTCGCAATCTCGAATGGATGACAAAGCCCATTTCAAGTCTCGGGTGATTCGAGATCGAGCCACTTTTGCGGAAGAAGAATTGGGTAGCTCGGATGTCTCAGATCCGGCTATGGTGGCGGCGGTGGAGACGCTGCTGCGGGGGATCGGGGAGGATCCCCAACGGGAGGGGCTGCGAAAAACCCCGGAACGAGTGGTTGCGGCTTTGAAGTTTTTGACCAGTGGGTATCGGCAGTCTTTGGAGGAGCTACTGAACAGTGCCATCTTTGATGAGGGCCATGACGAGATGGTGCTGTTGCGGGATGTGTCTCTGTTTAGCCTGTGCGAGCACCATCTGCTGCCCTTTATCGGCAAAGCCCATGTGGCCTACATCCCCAGGCAAAAGGTGGTGGGCCTAAGCAAAATTGCCCGTATCGTCGAGATGTACTCCCGCCGCCTGCAGGTTCAGGAACGCCTGACACGGCAAATTGCTGAGGCCTTGATGGAGGTGCTGGATCCCTACGGGGTGGGGGTGGTTATCGAGGCTACCCACATGTGCATGGTGATGCGGGGGGTACAAAAGGCCGGCTCCTGGACGGTCACCAGCTCGATGGTGGGGGTGTTTCAGGAGGATCCCCGTACCCGTGAGGAGTTTTTGAGTCTCATTCGCCATCCGTCCAATTTTTAGGGAGCTTCCCGGAGCTTTGCCGGTGAGTGGGTTAAGCCTCTGCTCAGGCTGGGAATACTAGCCTAAGATTGACTCAAACCCTGCCAGAAGCGAGGCTTGTCATGAGCGAGGTCAGCCCCGAAAACCAGTTTCCCACCGATTTGGACTCCAATTGGCAGCCCCCGGCTCCGCCGGTCATGCAGCGTCCGCCTCGTCCGGCTGCTCAAACGCCCCCGGTGGAGCCCCCAACGCAACTGGATCCGGTGCTGGGTTCAGCTTCCCAAGGGATGGGATCCCGGCCTGTCAACGCCAAAAGCCCCCCCAACCCCATTCTGGGTCGGCCCCTTCCGCCTGGTGTGGCTGTCGCTCCCCCTCAGGTGCCTGTGCCTGTGCCCGATCCTGTCGCTCCCCCTCGAATGCCCCCGCCCACTCCGGCTCCGGCTGCTGCTGCTCGGCCTCCAGTGTCGCCGCCCAGCCCCAATCCTGCCGCTCCGCCTTTTGCGCCACCAGCTCGCCCAACGGCTGCCGGTCGGATCCCGGTGGCTCCAGCTACTCCTGCGGGCCTGACCCTGCGCCAACTGGTGCAGGAAGCCTATGACAAAGGCTACTCCGATATTCATTTGGGGGTGGGGGAAGTGCCTCGCTTTCGGGATCGGGGGCAAATGCTTTTGACCAACTACCCGGTCACCACCACCGAGATGTTCTATGGCTGGCTGCGGGAAAGCCTGCCGGAGAGCCAAATTCGCCAGTTTGAGGAATGTTTGGAACTGGATACTGCCATCCAGTACGAGGGTTTGGTGCGTTGTCGGGTCAACTGCTTTGTTTCCCTTCTTGGCCCGGCTATGGTGATGCGTCTGATCCCGTTGAAAATTTTGACGCTGGAGCAGTTGCGGGCGCCGGAAGTGCTAAAGCGCATTGCCGAAGAGCACAAAGGCTTGGTTTTGGTGACCGGCCCCACCGGATCCGGTAAGTCCACGACCTTGGCGGCGATGGTGGACTACATCAATTCCAACTTTCCCAAACACATCATTTCCATTGAGGATCCCATCGAGTTCGTCCACCAGAGCAAGAAATCGATGGTGCGGCAGCGGGAGGTCGGGATCCACACCCTGGAATTTGCCAATGCCCTGAAAGCCTCTCTGCGGGAAGATCCGGACATCATCCTGATTGGGGAGATGCGGGATCGAGAGACAGTGGATATTGCCCTGAAGGCCGGCCAGACGGGCCACTTGGTCTTTGGAACCCTGCACACCAACAGCGCCGTCCGCACCATCGAGCGTCTGCTGGGGATTTACAAGCCGGAGGAACAGGAGCCGATGCGCCTGCAACTGGCAGAAACCCTGGTGGCGATCATCGCTCAAACCTTAGTGCGCACCACCGATGGCAAGCGAGCTGCGGCCCACGAGATCATGCGCAACACCGATGCCATTCGGGACTACATCAAGCGGGGGGCGGTGGATGAAATTGAGGAGCTGATCGCCGATGGCTCCTATGAGGGCATGTGTACGATGAATCAATCCCTGTTTAGGCTTTACCAAGAGGGGCGGATTACCGAAGAGGTGTGTCTGGAGGCTGCCCCACGCCGCAATGAGATGGCCCAATGGCTGCGAGGCCGGATCTAGGGCCAGTCTCGAGATGGAGTCACGCCAAAGTGCTTGAGGGAAGGTTTGCCCTATCCTAAACTGGGAGCAGCCGGCGGCGCTGGCTTGCCGAGCTACCTGCTCATCTCTTGGGCCGACCTTGGGCTGGGGGGATGGGTTGCGAATTGATGAACCGAATTGAAAGCAAGTTAGAAAACAGGAGAATCCCTACCGTGAGCGTGATCAACCAGATCATCGAGACCGCGGATGACCAGCTGCGTTACCTCTCAGTTAGCGAACTGGAAGCCATCAGGAATTACATGACCACCGGCGAGAGGCGCTTGCAAATCGCTCAGGTGTTAGCAGAAAACAAAAAGCGCATCATTGACCAGGCCCAGAAGCAGCTATTCGCCAAGCGGCCCGAGTACGTGCAACCCGGTGGCAATGCCTACGGTGACAAGCGCTACAACCAATGTTTGCGAGATTACGACTGGTATCTGCGTCTGGTGACCTATGGCATTATTGCCGGCAGCAAAGAGCCGATTGAGTCCATCGGCCTGATAGGGGTGCGGGAAATGTACAATGCCCTCAACGTACCCATCGCCGGCATGATCGATGCGATTGTCTTTTTGAAGGAAGCTGCCCTCAGCTTGTTGGAGCCGGCGGCAGCCGCTGAAGCCGCCCCTTACTTTGACTACATCATCAATGCCATGAGCTAGGGAACTACAGGGATCCCAAGGCAGCCCGGGCATGTACGGCCACCTGTTCTTGGGAATCCTGGGCCAGCCGGGTCAGTCCGGCGCGAGCGGCTTCTGTTCCCAACTTGGCCAGGGCAATGCAGACGCGGTAGCGCAGTTGCCAGTCGTCGGAATCAATGAGGGGATCCAGGTAGGGGATGGCCCGCGGATCCCCCAGATCGCCCAAGGCAGCGGCAGCGGCTGTGGTGATCAGCTCGCTCTTGTCCTGCAAAGCTTCCACCAGAGTGTCGAAGGCGGCAGGGTTCCCCAGCTCTCCCAGGGCAGCGATGATGCTAAACCGTACCAGCCACTCCGTTTCTCGCCGATAAGCTTCCAGGAGATCGGCCAGGGCCTGTGGCTGCTTGAGATCCCCCAGGGCAGCGGCGGCAGCAGCCCGCACATCGAACTCCGGATCCTCTCGCAAAGAGCGCTGCAAAATAGGCAACAGTAGGTTCGGATCGACGCCAGACAGGGTGCCCATCTGGCTGATGGCAGCATAACGGACGCGGGCATTCTCGTCGTGAATCGCTCGCTGCAGCAATGTCAGGGCTTCTGGCCCAGGCAGTTCTCTGGCTTTGTTGACAGCGCGCAGCCGATTTCCCAAGTCTTGTGAGTTCAACAGCTCCAGCAAAGCGGGCAGTGCCGGAGGATCCCCAGAGGTTGTTGTCATATCCCATTCTCTCCATAACCCTCCTCGGCCATAGCGAGGGAGGAAAAGCCGATGTTATTATCTTGAAGCAGTGCATCCAGTCCCTTGATCTTATGGCCTTATTGCAACAAGAGAAGCAGCAGATCATTGAGAGCTATCGACTGCACGACACCGACACCGGTTCTGCCGAGGTTCAGGTGGCTCTGCTCACCAGTCGCATCAACCAGCTCTCTCAGCACCTTCAGAGAAACCCGAAGGATTTCAACTCCCGCCGCGGCCTGCTGATGATGATCGGTCGTCGCAAGCGTTTGCTCAACTACATCGCCAAGCATTCTCCTGACCGCTTCCGGGAGCTGGCCGAACGGCTGAACATCCGGGTGAAAAAGTAGGCAGCCCATCCAAAACGCTATCGGAGATCTGTCTTCGTGGGCAAATCCAGCCGCCAGTCCAAAACCTTTCGCCGTCGCTCCCCCTCCGCCTCTGTTGAGGTGGAGAAGAAGCCGGCCAAGAAGGAGCCTGTTGCCGTGATTCCCCCTGAGGTCAGCCGGCGGATGGTGCGGCGGATTCTGGTGTTTTCTGGGATCCCTTCGGGGCTAGGTCTGAGCAGCTTTTTTGTGAATTACTATCTCTTGACCAACCACGTGGTTCCTCTGCCCCCTTACTTCACCTTGGCGGAGTCGCTAACTTTGTTTGGCCTTGGTTTTTTGGGCATCAGCTACGGTGTGTTCTCAGCTTCCTGGGATCCCGAGCCGGGATCCCTGCTGGGAATTGGAGAATTCCGGCGCAATTTGGGCAACATCATCCAACAGTGGCGGGAATCTGCTGCTCGATCTTCTGAATCTTCTGACTCTAGGGAAGCCTAACTGCTCTCCCGTCGCCTTTTCCAGGCCGGTTGCTGCCTACAATCAAGAGGGATACAAGTCCATTCTGGCGGCAGCGGCTACCCCCAGTTCTCCAGCATGAAAATAGCCTACTTCGACTGTGCGGCGGGCATTGCCGGCGATATGTGTCTAGGAGCCCTGCTGGATTGCGGGGTGCCTTTGGAGTACCTCAACCGTCAGCTCCAGGCGTTGGGCATCGAGGGGGAATATAGCCTGCAGGTGAGCCGGGTGCAGCGGTGTGGGCAGCCTGCTCTGCAAGCTGTGGTAGAGGTACTAGGATCCCAGAGTGGGGGATCCCTTGCTCGGCATTGGGCAGAGATTCAGGCTTTGATCGCGGGATCCCAGCTTTCCCCAGCCATTAAGGCCCGCAGCTTGGCGGTGTTTGAAAAGTTGGCGCAGGCAGAAGCAAAAGTCCATCAAGTGCCCGTGGAAAAAGTGCACTTTCACGAAGTGGGGGCAGTGGATGCTTTGGTGGATATTGTCGGCACTTGCATCGGCCTGGATTGGCTGCAGGTGGAGCGGGTGTTGTCATCCCCCCATCCTATTGGGGGCGGCTGGGTGAGCACAGAGCATGGCAAATTGGCCGTGCCGGTGCCGGCGGTGATCGAGTTGTGGGAAATGGGCCGCGTGCCGGTGTTCAGCAACGGGGTGGAAGCCGAGCTGGTGACCCCCACAGGAGCAGCCTTGGCTGTGGCGTTGGCGGAAGAGTTTGGCCCCTGTCCGCCGATGCGGGTGGAAAAAGTGGGGCGTGGGGCCGGTGCCCAAGAGCTGCCCATTCCCAACGTGTTTCGTCTCTGGATCGGGGAAGCCGATGGGGGAGAGCTAACGGAAACGGTATCGGTGTTGCAAACCCAAATCGACGATCTCAACCCCCAAGTGATTGCCTACACCTGCGAGCAGTTGTTGGCCCTGGGGGCCTGGGACGTGTTTACCCAGCCGATCACCATGAAACAGGGGCGGCCGGGGATCCTGCTCACCGTTATCTGTCCGCCGGATCGGGTGCCGGAGTGTCAAGATCTCATCTTCCGGGAGACCACCACCCTGGGCATTCGCCACTTCCAACAGCAGCGCACCCTGCTGGAGCGGGTTATCGAGCGGGTGGAAACCCCTTACGGCCTGGTAGACATCAAAGTGGCCCGCCACCATGGCCGCATCGTCAACGCTCAGCCGGAGTTTCGCGACTGTGTGGCCCGCGCCCAGGAGTTTCACGTGCCGGTTCAGACGGTGTGGCTGGCGGCCCAATCGGCTTGGCAAAACCGGTTGCAAGGTTGAAGAGACACTGGCTTTAAGCAAGGGGTGTGTGGGTGAGCAAGACCCAGAACCAAGACGGTTTGGATGGGACAAGGGGGATCCGCGTTTCACCCCCAATGAATCCGCTCCTGTTGAACACAGATTGGCACCCATGGCCTGCTAGCCTGGGAGATGTCGATCTTGCTCTCTCCGCCGACCACGACAATGGAATCCCAAGCCTCTCAATTTAACTTTGACCGCAAACTGTGGGATCGGTTTATCACCGTGGCCCAGCCCTACTTTTACCCCAGAGTGCGCTATGGGGGCTGGATCTTTTTGGGCTTGCTGGCAGCGGCCATGGTGTTTGTGGTTGCCCTGATGTTCTTTGTGGAGATTGGGGTAACTTTGGTCGGTCAGGCCCTGTTCCCAGAGTTTTTTACCAATGTGGCAGCCGGATTGGTGGCCCAAACGGAGAGAAACTTGTCCTCGCCGGTGCTGTGGGTAGCCGCGATCAGCTTGGCTTTGAGCAGCCTTTGTTTTGGGGCAGTGTGGCGGCAGCTTCGCCAGCGCTGGTTGCAGTGGGCGCTGCTCACCTTTTTGCTGTTTCTGTCGCTGACGGTAAACCGGCTGAACGTGATGATTAGCTTTATCTTTCGATTTATCGACACAGCTCTGCAGCAAAAAGAAGAGCCCACTTTCTGGCAGTTTTTGATTATTTATGGAGTGCTGATTATCTCAGCTATTCCCATTTTGGTGATCTACCGCTACACTCGCCTCAAGCTAGGGCTGTTTTGGCGAGAATGGCTGACCGATCATTTTCTGGATCGCTACTTCAATCAGCGGGCTTACTACGAGCTGGATTCCAACGCCGCCAACACCGAAATCGACAACCCCGACCAGCGTATATCAGAGGATGTCCGCTCCTTTACCGGCACCACCCTTTCCTTCCTGTTGGACATTCTCGACTCGATTCTCACCCTCTATGCCTTCACCGGCATTCTCTATGGCATTTCTCGTCCGTTGGCGTTGGGGCTGGTGGTCTATGCCACTATCGGTACTGCCATCGCCATTTTGGCCGGTCGCAAGCTGATCAAAATTAACTTCGATCAACTGCGCTACGAAGCCGATTTCCGCTACAGCTTGGTGCATGTGCGCGACAACGCCGAGTCCATCGCCTTTTACCAGGGAGAGGATCAAGAACTCAGGCAAATTTTGCATCGCTTTGGTGCGGCCTTGCGCAATTTTAATTTGCTGATCATCTGGCAGGCCATCATCGATATTTTCCAATACGCCTACAACTATTTCACCCGCATTGTGCCCTATGTCATCGTCGCCCCCCTTTACTTCAGCGGCGTGCGAGATTTCGGCACCATTACCCAAGCCACCATTGCCTTCAGCCAGGTGTTGAGCGCCCTCTCCATTGTGGCCAACCAGATTCAAAGCATTTCCAGTTTTGCCGCCGGGATCAACCGCTTAGGCTCCTTTCACGAGTCTCTGGAAGATCCGGCGCTGCGCCACACCGGCGCTCGGGAAAGCAACATTCAAACTCGCATTGCCCAGCAATTGGCGCTAAACCACGTCACTTTGCTCACCCCCAATTCAGAACGAACCCTGGTGCGGGATCTCTCCTTCGCCTTGGAAGCCGGCCAGCGGCTTTTGATTGTCGGTGTTAGCGGCAGCGGCAAAAGTTCCCTGTTGCGGGCCATTGCCGGCCTATGGACCAACGGCCAGGGATCCATCGCCCGCCCAGATACTCAGGAGATGCTCTTTTTGCCCCAGAAACCCTATATGCTGCTGGGATCCCTGCGGGATCAACTGCTCTATCCCAAACGCCGCCGAGACCTCACCGATGAAGATCTCATCCGAGTCTTGGCCCAGGTGAACCTGGGAGACTTGCCGGAGCGGGTGGGCGGCTTTGATGTGGAGAAAGACTGGGCCAGCACTCTCTCCCTAGGGGAACAGCAGCGTCTTGCCTTTGCCCGCATTTTGATCACCCAGCCCCGCTACGCCATTTTGGACGAGGCCACCAGCGCCCTGGATGTGGCCAACGAAAAACTGCTCTACCTGCAGCTGCAACACCTGAACACCACCTACATCAGCGTTGGGCATCGTCCCACCCTCCTGGCCTACCACGACCTGGTTTTGGAGCTGCAGGGGAATTGTGCCTGGCAACTGTGGTCGGTGCAGGAGTACGGTGCCCGCCTAGCCCTGGCCAGCTAGCAGCGCCGACATCTCCAGCTGACTCAAATAACAAGTTTTGCGGGTTTGGAACAAAACCCGGATAAGAGGCTGACTTTTCCAACTGGACGCTCTTCAAAGGAGGTGATAGCCTGTTATTCACAAGTATTCCGACCGGTTTACTGGAGATTATCAATGCCCCCCATGATCCCATCCGAGGCCAAGCGTTCCAAGGTGGAGCAGATCAAGGCAGACAGCCACTTTCTACGGGATCCCCTTCAGCAGGAGCTGGCCCAAGACACCACCCACTTCAGCGAAGCAGCGGTGCAGGTGCTGAAGTTTCACGGGGCTTACCAGCAGGACGACCGGGATCGGCGGCAGCAGCGAAAGCAGGAGGGGCTGGAGCGGGCCTATTCGATGATGTTGCGCACCCGCATCCCCGGGGGACACGTGCCCCCCCAGCTTTACTTGACCCTGGATCGGCTGGCCGATGAGTACGGCAATGGCACCCTGCGAGCCACAACGCGGCAGACGTTTCAGCTACACGGGATCCTCAAGAAAAACCTCAAGGCCACCATAGCCAGCATTCTCAAGCAGATGGGATCCACCCTGGCCGCCTGCGGCGATGTCAACCGCAACGTAATGGCACCGGTGGCCCCCTACAAAAATCGCCCTGCCTATCGCTATGCCCAAGAGTATGCCCGCAAGCTGGCGGATCTGTTGGCTCCAAAAACCTCTGCCTACTACGAGATCTGGGTGGATGGGGAGCCGGTTCCCATCCCACCGGTGGATGAGGAAGTGGTGGAAGCAGAGCAGTTTGTCGGCAACGGGGTGCGCCTGGAGGGGCCAGAACCTCTGTATGGCCCCGTCTATTTGCCCCGCAAGTTCAAGACAGCCATCACCGTAGCTGGGGAAAACACGGTAGATGTGTACTCCCAGGACCTGGGCTTGATTGTGCTCACCGACCGCAAGGGCAACCTCAAGGGCTTCAACATCGTGGTGGGTGGGGGCATGGGGCGTACCCACGGCAAGGAAGAAACCCAGCCCCTTTTGGCCCAAAAGCTCTGCTTTGCCCCTCCGGAGGCGGTGTATCGGGTTTGCCAAGCGGTTTTGGCCGTGCAGCGAGACTACGGCAACCGGCACGACCGCAAGCAGGCGCGGTTGAAATACTTGGTGAGAGACTGGGGAATCCGCAAGTTTCGCCGCGTTGTCGAGGAGTATGTGGGGGAAAAATTGCCCCGGTTTCGCCCCCTACCCAAGTTTGTTCCCAACAGCGACGACTACCTGGGCTGGCACGAGCAGGGGGATGGCCGTTGGTTTTTGGGCATCTCCATTGAAAATGGGCGCATCCAGGACACCCCAGAGCGACAGCTCAAAACGGCGCTGCGCCGGATTGTGGAAGCCTTTTCTCTGCACGTGCGGCTGACCCCCACTCAGGATTTACTTTTCATCGACATTGCGGAGCAGCAGCGGGAGGCCATCAACCAGATCCTCAAGTCCCACGGGGTGCTTTCCAAGGAAGAGATCCCTCAACTGGTGCGGCTGTCGATGGCCTGTCCGGCGCTGCCCACTTGCGGCTTGGCTATTACTGAGTCGGAGCGAGCTTTGCCAGGGCTGGTGCGCCAGTTGGATCAACTGTTGCAGGAGCTGGATCTGCAGGATTCGCCCTTTTTGGTGCGCATGACCGGCTGCCCCAACGGCTGTGCCCGACCCTACTTGGCGGAACTGGGATTGGTGGGATCCGCCCCCGATGGCTACTACCAGATTTGGCTGGGAGCCAGCCCGCAGGGGGATCGCCTGGCGCAAGTGTTTCAGGAGCGGGTACACATTAGCCAGATCGTGCCGCTGATGAGAGTTCTCCTGCAGGCCTACAAGCAGGAGCGCCGTCCTGGCGAGAGCTTCGGCGACTACTGCCACCGGATGGGGATCCCCTATTTGCAGGCCCAAGTTCAGCAAAGGGATGGCGTTTTTGCCTGAAGGGATCCCTCAAAAACGAGACCAAGCCTGTAGCCATTCCCGGAGCGCTTCCAGCCATCCAAGCGGTTCAGGCTTGGTTGCTTCTGGAGCTTGCTCCTCGCCAGTCGGCAAGCTGACGGGGTTGGGATGCACCCTGTAGACTCGGATGGGTTTGGCGTTGGGAACGGGTTTCACCGAAAGAGGCTCCACCTGCAGGAGTTGCCCTTCCACGGCTCGATACACAGCTGCCGAGATGAGCAACCGGGAGCTCTGTTCCTCAGACTGTTCCCCCCCTTGCGAAACATCCTCAACCGACTCCAGCCAGGTGGCAACATTGACCGACTTGCCAAAGGCAGACAGCCGCTGCGGATCTTGGGGATCGAGGGGCAGCAAAAGGACTGGGCCGTAGTGGATCCCGATGGCAAGCTTGACCTGCGGGTAGGAGAGTTGCCGCAAACACCTGTTCAACTCCACCACCGACTGCCCAAGCGCCAACCCCGCCTGCAGCGCCTGCTGTATGGCCAGCTCGGGTTGTTTTAAGCCAAACAAAGCCAGACTTCTCAGCCCGCTCTGGTTGGCCAGTACTCCCCCATATTGCTGCACCAAGGCCCCCATTTGGGCGAAGTAGCGACCCAAGGTGTAGACAACATCGTAGGGAAAGTTCTCCTCGTCGAAGTTGGCCGTCCCCCGCAGGGAAGCGCTGAGAATGGCGGCGGTAAACTACCCGACACCCGCGCTATGCGCAGAGTGCGGGCTTTATCCCAATCCCCAGCGGCCCCAGAGGACAGCTAAGTTTCGGAATTTCAGGCGAGTTTACAGTCGCCCCAAGGAGAGAGATTACTTGAGCAGCGTTATGGTCAGCATC
>NZ_JBSSAH010000027.1:0-41060 GCF_054058415.1 Thermostichus sp. MS-CIW-38
GCCTGAAATTCCGAAACTTAGCTGTCCTCTGGGGCCGCTAGGGATTGGGATAAAGCCCGCACCCTGCGCGTAGCGCGGGTGTCGGGTAGTTTACTGGGGATCTTCCTTGCCAGGATAAAAGTCGGGATCCATCACCTGCTCAAATGTGTAGGGACACTGGGCAGGCAGATCTGCTTCAGACAATGGTGTTTCTCTCACCACCAACAGGATCCCGTCCTGGTGAGCCTCTTGCAGGGCTGCCGAAAGATCGGGCTTGAGGCTGGGACTGTCTCTGAGCAATCGCTGGATCTGGCGGCGTTGTTCGGTAATCGTTGCCCGCCAACTTTTGCCTCGCAGGTGGGGTTGCAATTGCCACTTCAGCAAATGCCCTACCAGGATCCCCAGCCGGTGCAGCAATTCCCGGCGTTCTTGCCTGCCCAAAGCCTCGATTTCCTCCACCAAGTTGGCGATATCCAGTTGATCCCACTGCCCCGATTTCAGCAGTGCGGCTTGCTTTTGCGTCCAGGCATAGAAGTCGTACTCGTAAAGTTGCATGCTTCATTGCCTAACTGGGCACTGGCCAAGGAGATCTTACTGACCCCGAACTACCCCTTTTTACCTTGAGCTCATTGATTTCCCGGACTAGGCCAAGCCCGGGAATGCTTGCGGAAAGCGGGTTTTGCCGGTTGGTTGGGGAAAGCGGGCGATGAGACTCGAACTCACGACATCCAGCTTGGGAAGCTAGCGTTCTACCACTGAACTACGCCCGCGTAAATCAATCTCAAGTTTAGCAAGCTGAAACCCTTGCTGAATCTAACCTATCACGTTCCCGACCCCTTGAGTAGGTGGGGAGTCGGGGGGCATATTTTGCCCGCAATTTGACCAGCAGGGAATGACGTCGAGAGACAAAGCTATCGTGCATGCTGGGGCAGGGCGAGAGTGGGTTAATCATCTTTCACATGGGATCCCTGGTACAACTGAGGCAGTATTCTGTCTGCGGCCTATGTCCAGCATCCTCCTGCTCTCCGGTAGTCCCAGCACTCCTTCTCGCTCAGAAGCCGTTTTACATCACGCTGCCGGGATCCTGTCCGATCTGGGATTGACCACTCAGTTTGTTTCGGTGCGGGATTTGCCCCCAGAGGATCTGGCACTGGCCAAGTTCGATAGCCCTCAACTCAAGGCAATTCAGCAAAAGGTGGCCCAAGCTACCGGGATCGTCATCTTTGCTCCCGTTTACAAAGCCTCCTATCCAGGTGTGTTGAAGGCACTGCTGGATTTGCTGGATCAAGACGCCTTTACCGGTAAAGTGATTCTCCCCATTGCCACCGGGGGAACCCTGGCCCATCTGCTGTCCATCGACTTTGCGATGAAACCTGTGCTGGCGGTGATGGGGGCAACCCACATCCTGAGAGGGGTTTATATCCTGAGTTCTCAAATTCAGTTCGACGCTGCCGGAACACTACAGCTAGAGGCCGACATCGAGGAACGTCTGCGAGCAGGGCTGCAGGCACTTGCGCAGGCGGTGAAATAGAAGAAATCAGAATTTTGCGGAGACTGGCCGAATATGGGATTGGTGCCCTGGGCCCGGAACCGGTTGCGGCAATCTATTCCGAAAAGTGCATAGGTGATTGCCCAGTCAGGCCCGAGAAGCCGCGGAAGAGCCGACGGCAAGGGATCCCTTTTGCGGGTATGGCCGGATTAAATTTCTATAAATCCCCCAAAAAACCTGCAAAACCGTAAGTTATGATACAGACATAGGATAAATCGTTCACCTCTGCAGTTGGCTCACCAGTGGCCTGGAGCTGTGCAGAGACGGAAGTAGGGGTCTTCCCGAAGGAACGCGCCTCAACTGAATCGCGCCACTCTTTCCGTGGCGTAGGGCCCAACGACAACAAACTCAACCCTTCGTTGATGGAGGCGATATATGAAACTCTCTTTCCGTGGCAACACCTTTGACTACGTTCCCGCGCATACTCAGCTCAGCGATGAGGAGTTGCAGGCTCAGTATCGCGGTCAAACCTTCTGTGTGCACCACACCAGCAAGAAAGCGATGCCTCACCCTCATCAGCCCCTGACCTACCGGGGCGTAAGCTACTGAGGTGAATACTGTTTGCCCTTGTAGGTGAGGTGGGGATCCACTGGAGATCTCCATAAGGGCTGGATAAAGACCGGGCGGCCCCGTTTGGGGTCGTTTTTTGAGGCAAAGCAACACCCCCAGAAGGAGCAGCACCCGTTCCACCTGAGAAGCAAGTAGATGGGTCTGGGCCTGCCGAGTTGAGTTTGAACGAGTTGAGTTTGAAATGGGAGCGATGCCGAGACAGGGTGCGCTAAGATGCGGTTCCAAGCGATAATGGCCTTAGCAACTTGCCCTACAGGGATCCGCTGCGATGGAAGCGTTTTTCGAGTTTCTCTGGTCGGCTTCGGCCATCTTGCTGGTGATCTTGGTGCTGCTGCACAGCCCTAAGGGGGATGGGTTGGCGGGCATTGGCGGGCAGGCCCAGCTGTTCTCCAGCTCCAAGAGTGCTGAGCAAAACCTCAACCGCATCACCTGGACGGTAGCGACCCTTTTCCTCTCCATCAGCGTGGTGTTGGGGGCGGGCTGGCTCTCGGCAGCCACAGGGCCATAGGGATCCCTTTCCGTGTTGGCGATTTACCTGCATGGATTCGGCTCTGGGCCGCAGTCGGCCAAGGCAACTTTCTTTCGGCAGCGGCTGCAGCAGGTGGGGATCCCTGTTCAGGTGCCTGATCTGAACCAGGACAATTTTGCCCAGCTCACCCTGACCCGCCAGATCCAGCAGGTTTCCAGCCAGCTTGCCGAGATGAACTACCCCCCTGTCACCCTCATCGGCTCTAGCTTGGGGGGCCTGGTGGCTGCTTGGGTTGCCGAACGACAACCTTGCGTGCAGCGCTTGGTGCTTTTGGCGCCGGCTTTTGGCTTTTTAGGCCATTGGCTGCCGCGGCTGGGGGCAGAGGCGGTGGAGACTTGGCAGCGAACCGGACAGCTCATGGTGTTTCACTACGGAGAAGGCCGCCCTCTCCCTTTGGAGTACGGCTTTGTCGCCGATGCCCAGCGCTACCCGGATGGGGGGTTACGACGGCCTGTGCCCACCCTAATTGTGCACGGGATCCAAGACGACACCATCCCCATTCAAGCCAGTCGAGACTATGTGGCCCGTCGCCCCTGGGCCCAACTGGTGGCGGTGGAGAGCGACCACGCCCTGACCGATGTGTTGGATCCCATTTGGCAGATCACCAGCCGCTTCTGCGGGTGGGGGATGGAGACGGGGCAGTAGGGTTGTTAAGAGGATCCCTGTCCCGTGGTTGCCCATTCGCGAAAGCGTCGCGTAGCGATAATGTCTATGCAATCCAAAGTGCTGTGCCTACAACAGGGGAAGGCTGACGTGACTGCCGGCTTGCTCTTCGATATGGACGGGGTGATTGTGGATTCGGAACCAATCCATGCCCGCGCCGGGGCCATTGCCCTGCAACGCTGCCACCTATCCCTGGATTTGGCCCCCATCTCCCTGCAGTTCAAGGGGCGCACCGACCGCGACATGTTCGAGTACCTTGTCCAACACCAGACGGACACCCCACCTGCAGAACGGCCCCTGCTGGTGCAGCGCTTGATCGAGGAAAAGGCCAAGGCTTTTGGCGAGCTGCTGGCAGAGGTACCCCTGGTGCCGGGGGTGCTGGAGTTTTTGGCGGCCAGCCGCCAGCGCTTTTCTGCCCTGGCCGTCACCACTTCGGCCATCCGCCGGGATCAAGCGCAGATTTTCCAGCGCTTCGACCTGCACCGCTGGTTTGACGCGGTGATTACCGCCGAAGACATTCAGCGGGCCAAGCCCGACCCAGAGCCTTACCTGAAAACGGCTGCCGCTGTGGGGTTGGATCCGGCGTTGTGTTGGGTGATTGAAGATTCTACCCATGGGATCCGCGCCGCTAAGGGGGCTGGCTGTTTTGCGGTGGGCCTCACGACGGCTTTCACCGCCGAGGAACTGCGCCACGCCGGGGCAGATGTGGTGGTGGACAGCTTTGCGGAGTTGGCCGCACTCCTGTTCGCGAGAGCGTCGCGTAGCGATAACCTGCCTGTGTAGGGAGCCCAGCCCATTCGCGAGAGCGTCGCGTAGCGATATGCCAGCACCCACTTTTTTGCGGCAGGCCCTGGATCGCTATCCGTTTGCTTCGCGGCGACGGGTGGTGATGGGCAGACAGGGATCCGTGGCCACCAGCCAACCTTTGGCGGCAATGGCGGGCATGGAGATGTTCTGGGCGGGCGGCAATGCTGTGGATGCAGCCGTGGCAATGGCGGTGGCTTTGACGGTGGTGGAGCCAACCTCCAATGGCATTGGCGGCGATGCCTTTGCTCTGGTGTGGGAGGGGGGGGAGGAGGGTCAGCTGTACGGGTTGAATGCTTCCGGTCGCAGCCCAGCCGCCCTGACGCCGGAGCGGTACCGGGACTATGGGCGGATCCCCCCCTACGATTGGTTAGCGGTGACGGTGCCGGGGGCAGTTTCCGCTTGGCAGACCTTGCACCGGCGCTGGGGAAAGCTGCCGTTCGAGCGTCTGTTTGTGCCTGCCCTTCGTCTGGCGCAAGAGGGATTTCCGGTCTCTCCCCGGGTGGCCCAACTGTGGCAGGCGGCGGAGTCCATCTATTTGCCCCTGCCAGATCCCCGCCACGAGGCCTTCAAGGCCGTTTTCTTTCCCCAAGGGCGTGCCCCACGGGCTGGAGAGCGCTGGAGCAGCCCCCTGCATGCTCAAACCCTAGAAGAGATTGCCCGTAGCGGTGGGGAGAGTTTTTACCGGGGGGAGCTGGCGGAGAAGTTGCTGGCTTTCTCGGAGGCCACGGGCGGCTTCCTGTCCCCCGCTGACTTGGCCCAGCACCGGGCCGATTGGGTGGAACCCATCCATACAGATTACCGCGGCTACACCGTCTGGGAGATCCCCCCCAACGGGCAGGGCATTGCCGCTTTGATGGCGCTCAACCTTTTGGAGGGTTTTGAGCTGGGTCGGATCTCCTACGATGCCGGCGAGCGCTATCACCTGCAGATTGAAGCAATGAAGCTGGCCTTTGCCGATGTGAGCCGACAGGTGGCGGATCCGGAGTATGTGCGGGTCAGTCCTGCCCAGATGCTGGATAAGGCTTATGCACAGCGGCGGCGGCAGTTGATCGGGAGGGAGGCGATCCCCCTGGCCCAGCCAGGGCTGCCGGAGGGGGGAACGGTTTACCTGGCTGCAGCTGATGGTGAGTTGATGGTGTCTTTGATTCAGTCGAATTTCGATGGCTTCGGCAGTGGTCTGCTGGTTCCGGGCACGGGCATTGCTCTCCACAACCGCGGCACGGGTTTCACCCTGGAGCCCGGCCATCCCAACCAGGTGGGCCCCCGCAAGCGCCCCTACCACACGATCATCCCCGCTTTTCTATCCAGAGAAGGGATCCCCCTCGGCCCTTTTGGTGTCATGGGGGGGGCAATGCAGCCCCAAGGCCATGTGCAGGTGGTGGTGAATTTGGTGGATTACGGCCTGAACCCCCAGGCGGCTCTGGATGCGCCCCGCTGGCGAGTGCTGTGGGATCAGGGGATCCCGCAGGTGGCGCTGGAGAGCACGGTGCCGCCCCAGGTGGTGCGCGAACTCTCCGCCCGCGGCCATGCAGTGCAGGTGGTGGAGGCAGAAGAGGATTACGGCCTTTTTGGCCGGGGACAGATCCTCTTGCGGGATGGGGATCACTTCATTGCAGCTTCCGAACCTCGTGCCGATGGCCTAGCCCTGGCGTGGTAGAAGGCTCAACTCATCACCATGCCGCCATCGATGGCGAAAACCTGTCCTGTGATGTAGGCCGCCGCCGGATCTGCCGCCAAAAAACGCACCAGCCCTGCCACTTCTGCCGGGGATCCCAGTCGCCCCAGGGGGATCTGCGCCAAAATCGGGCCAGGATCCAGTTTTTCGGTCATTTGGGTGGTGATGAACCCCGGTGCCACGGCGTTGACGGTGATGTTGCGGCTGGCCAGCTCGCGAGCTGCTGTCTTGGTGAGGCCCACCACCCCTGCTTTGGCGGCGCTGTAGTTGGCCTGGCCGGCATTGCCCACCAAGCCCACCACCGAGGTGATGTTGATGATGCGCCCCTGGCGCTGCTTCACCATGATCTTGGCAGCTGTCTTCAGGCAGAGAAAGACCCCCGTCAGGTTGAGATCCAGCACCGCCTGCCAATCTTCTGGCTTCATGCGCAGCAGCAGGGTGTCGCGGGCCATGCCGGCATTGTTCACCAGCACATCCACCCGACCCCACCGCTCCATCACCTGGGCAAACAGGCTCTCCACCGCCTCTGGGCAAGACACATCGGCGGCCACAGGGATCCCTTCTCCCCCCAGGGCCGCGATCTCCTCCACCAGGGACTCGGCTTCGGCAGCGGAGCGGGCGTAGTTGATCGCCACTTTTGCTCCAATGGCCCCCAGGTGCAGGGCAATCGCCCGGCCAATGCCCCGGCTGGCTCCGGTGACCACAGCCACCCGGTCTTGGAGGGAAGGCAAAGGGAGAAGCTCAGACATAAGCGGCAGGTTCCTCGTGATTCGGACAGCCGCAACAGTATAGGATGCTTTAGAGCCCTCTGGTTGCCACTGGCTTCCCTGCGATCGCTTGCGCTGCGTCCCTCATAACCGCCGTTCGCGCTACTTGGATGGAGTCCTTCGGCATAGGCAGGAGGGATCCCACGGCTCTGTGCAGTCACCCTGCCCGCAAGATGTGTTGACGGACGGATTCCCAGACCAACGGGCGAGCAGAGCCGGACTATGATCAAAGGCTAGGCCGCAGCAGAGCATGCCTCTAACCCCCAAAACCCTGAACTTTGCTGAATTTACTGAGCTTTAGGCGGTTTGGCAAAAGTCATTGAGAGGGATATAGTAGACCAAGTTTCCCCCTGATCCTTGAGTCCACCGCAACGGTTGCCGGGAAGTGAAGGGGGAAAGCGCTCGGGGGGTATTCCTCAGGGCTTTGCGGGATACCGCCTTCCTGCTCAGAGATAGGCAGGATGCGATCGCTTCTTTCCTGAACTATGTTCAGGAGAGTTCAGCGTGAATGCATCAGGAACTGTCCATGCAAGTGGAGTTTCGCGAGTGCGATCCGGGAAATCTGTGGATCTGGTTTGAGTTTGCCGAGCCGCCGGTCGAAGCTGAGCTGGAGTACCTCAACGAGGTGCTGGAGTCATGGTACGTGCTGGGCAAACTGGGGGGATTTAACGCCGAGCGCCTGGTGGCCCAAGAGGCAGAGGCGGATCTGAGCTATCTGGAGTATCCCAACGAATCGGATCCCTTGCCTTCCCTGATGCACAACATGGGATCCCTGGAAGAGAAGGACAACTGGGCCCGCTGCTGGTTTGATCTGGGCACCGCCGATGCGATGGCGCTGGATGTGTTGATCAACGCCCTGCGCACCCTCAGCCTGGAATACATCGGCCTCAGCCGCGTGATTATCGGCGGGCAAAATGAGGATTGGCCAACGGCGGATCCGGAGGAGATGGATGACATGGATGACTACGATCTAAACGGCTATGTGCGGGATCACAGGGAGGAGGAAGGAGGGCTGGAATAGCGGGATCCCTGCCTACTCCAAGTAGCCCAGCTCTTGCATCTGCCGCACCAAGTCGGCATCGCTTTCCACATTCACCTTGCGAGGAGCCGTGCTAGGCCGCCGGGACTCTGCCCAGCTCACCCACGTTCTCAGCCCCTGCTGCAGGCGAGCCAGCCAAGCCTGGGGGGAAAGGGATCCCCAGCCGGCTTCCCCCGCCGACCCGTCGTGACAGCGTTGCGGGTCCACATCAGGCAGAGAGGACACGGGATCCCCGTCGCCGACCCAGAGCAGATCCCGCAGCTCCGCCGGATCCTGCTCCAAGTTGTAGAGGCTGGGACGATCCCCCGTTTGGATGAGCTTGGTCATCCCCTCATAGAGGGCACGGCGGATGTCGTAACAGGCACGCGCCCGCAGCAGGCTGTCGTTACGGCTTTCCATAGCCCGAATGAGGAGGTGGGGCGGGAAGGCTTCGCTGAGCACTGTTCCCTGCTCGGGATCTTCCCCTGCCAAGGTGCGGGCCAAGCTGAGGCGGGCGACCTCGCGGCGGAGCTTGAGGCTGACACAGGGGGCACCGTTGGGGGAAAGGTTGGGGCTAAAGCCGGCAGCTTCCAGGAGGGTATGGAAGAGGCGGCGGGTGGAAACGGGGGTGGCAATGCGTTTTCCTGCCGGGAAGTGGCCGGGATAGCGCAGGATGAGGGGCACGCGGATCAGCTCTTCGTAGACCACAAAGGCGTGGCCGACGAAGTCGTGTTCCCCCAGCCCTTCACCGTGATCGGCGACGATGGCCACCAGCGTGTTCTGCTCCAGGCCGGTGTGGCGCAGGGTGTCGAAGACGGATCCCAGTAGGTGATCTTGGTAGGCCACCTCTGCATCGTAGATATCCCGCAGCACCTGAGCTTGCAGCGGGGAGAGGGGTTCCGGCAGGGGCGCCATCCAGCGGTAGGGCTGGGCGTTGTATTGGCGCAAAAAGTCGCGGGCCTCGCGGTTGCTTTTGAAATAGGGGGCGTATTTCTGCACAAAGGGCTCCGGCGGCCAGTAGGGCAGATGGGGCTCCATCAGGTTGACAAAGCAAAAGAAGGGCCGTGCTCCGGGATCCGACCGGCGGCGGGCCATCTGCTGCAGGTAGCGGTTGAGGTCGGCAATCGAGGCGGCGGTGTTGCCCTTGAAGTTCACCAAGCGGGTCCAGAGGGAGGCAAACCAGGGGTGCAGCGCCAGTTGGAAGAGGGTGTCGGAGCGGGCAAAGGCATTTTGCACCGGGTAGGAGAGCCGCCGCCAAAATTGGGTGTAGGCGGCCAGCCAGCGGTTTAGGGGGGCAGGCAAGGGGTTGCCCTCGGGGGGGCGGGTGGGCAGAGCGCCGCCGTAGTTGTAAAAGGTTTCAAAGCCGCGCCGCAAGCCGTTTTTCAGGATCCCTACCAGGGGGTTGTTGCAAAAGCCCACGGTGGTATAGCCACTCAGCTGCAACAGCTCTGCCAGGGTGGGCAGGGCGGGGCTCAGCTCCAGATCTGCTTGGACAGTCTGGTGGGTGCTGGGGTATTCCCCCGTAAACAGGGAAGCGTGGGAGGGAATGGTCCATTGGGCGGGGGCAATGGCCCGCTCGAAGAGGGTGGATTCGGCGGCCAGCCGATCCAGGTTGGGGCTGGTGGGCACTTGGCGGGCACGCTCCGCTTCCGACCAGTAGCAGGAGAGACGATCTGCCCGCTGGGTATCCAGCACGATCAGCAGGATGTTGGGGCGTTCTGCAGCAGCGCCAGCCCTTGCAGGGGAATGTCCTGTTTGCGCCACTCGGACGGAGTCCTCAAAGCTCACCACAACTCACCCGATACTTTTCCTTAAAGGTATCCCTATCCTGCCATGCTCTCGGCCAGCTTTCTGCTTCCCCCACCGCCTCCTCAGGGCAAAGTGAGCTGGGTTTGGCTGTTGCCCTGGATCCGAGCAGTGTTGGCCTGCCAATCCAGGATCCCTTGGTTGCCTCTGACAGTCAAAGCCTGGCCGGGCTGGCGGTAGCGCACGTTGCCCTGGGCCTGCAGCTGGGTGGAGCCGATGCGCCAGCGGATCTCCTGGGCCTGCAGCTCTTGACCGGTTTGCTCGGCTTTGGCTTGCCCGTTGCCCAATATGCGCAACTTGGTTAGAGGCAGGGGAGCCCGCAACTGCTCGCCCCTGAGGCGCAAAGCTTGTAAGGGAGCGTAAACCTCTACAGACCCTACTGCCTGCACTTCCCCGACGCCAAATTGCCACAGAAAACGGCTGGCAGCCAGCTCCAGATCCGGATCCCGGTACTCTGCCCGCACCGGCTGAGTGGGATCCCAGTTCTCCAACTGCATCTGGGCTTGGCCAAAATCAACGAGCAGCCGATCCCCCCACAGGGATCCCTGGCCCTCCAACAGCTCCACTTTCACCTGGCCCTCGGCTTGGAGGCGGCGCTGTTCCGGCAGCCATTCCACCCGTTGGGCCTGCAGACGCAGATTATCCCGCTCTGATTCCACCTCGACTTGACCCGTCAATTCCAGCCGTCGTTCGCCGGGGTACGCGGATCCTCGCTCGGCGCGGGTGCGGATGGCGCGGTTGTCTTCGTCGAAGAATTCCCCCTGAACCGCCTGCAAATGGGCGGATCCCAACTGCACAGGAGCGGCACCATTTTCTGGGGGGGACTCATATTCGGCCAGGCGAGCCTGTAAGCGCCAGAGAATGGCACCATCCGGTCTGGCCTGGGTGAGGGTGATGTCTTCGTAGATTAACTGGGGAGTGGGAATGGGATCCGCAGGTGTGGGATCCCTGTCTGGGGATGGCTCCAGCGCTCCGCAGGCAAGGCTCAACAGGGCCAAAGCTGCCAGGGAGCTGAGGATGGACAAAGACCTGGACTGCATGGATCTTCTTCCTTGTGGGCGCTCTCCCCTACCCTAGCTTTCTTAGGACTCCGTCCCGCTGGCGCGATCAGCCGTATCCTTCCGCTGCGCTGAGCCGGATCCCGCTCTCGGCAAACCCGTGGCATTATCAGGGCAAAGTGTTTTTGGGGGCAAGCGTGACCCAACTGTTGCAACTTTTCATCTACGGCCTTGTCTTGGGCAGCATCTACGCCCTGGGAGCAATTGGGGTGTCGCTGACCTTTGGCATTTTGCGCTTTGCCAACTTTGCCCATGGGGATCTGATGACGCTGGGGGCCTACTTCGGCCTGACGTTGGTCGGGCTGGGTTGGCCGATTGGGGTGAGCCTGATCCCGGCAGCCTTGGCCACGGTACTTTGTGCAGTTGGGATCGACCAACTCATTTATCGCCGCCTGCGCCGGGAGGCACCAGTGATCTTGCTCATTTCTTCTTTTGGCACCGCCCTGATTCTGCGCAGCCTGGTGCAGATCATCTGGGGGCCCAACAATCAGGTGTACCGCAGCGGGATCCAGTTGCCGTGGCGGCTTGGAGAGCTGCGCATCAAGCCCGATTGGGCAGTGATCCTGGTGGGAACAGCCCTGTTGGTGGTGGCCCTGCATCTTTTCTTACAACGCACGCGGGTGGGCAAAGCGATGCGGGCCATGGCCGACAATTTTGAGCTGGCCAAGATTACCGGCATTGATACAGAGCGGATCGTCCTCTGGACTTGGGCCATCGGCGCAGCTTTGGCCTGTGCAGCAGGTGTGTTCCTGGGTATGGATACCCGGCTGCACCCCACCATGGGCTGGCGGCTATTGTTGCCCATTTTTGCAGCGGCCATTCTCGGCGGCATCGGTCGCCCTTACGGGGCCATTGCCGGAGGAGTGGTGATCGGCCTGGCGGAAGAATTCTCGACCTTGGTGATCAACCCGGCCTATAAAACCGGGGTGGCCTTCGCCATATTGGTATTGCTGCTGATCTTCCGACCCACAGGATTACTGGGATCCCCGGGTGGGGGGGATGTCTGATGTTGAGCTACGGCATTTTCTTTTTGATTTTGGTGGGGATCTACGGCGTGCTGGTGCTGGGCCTCAATATCCAGTGGGGCTACGCCGGCATGTTCAACATCGGGGTGGGGGCTTTTTTTGCCGTGGGAGCCTATGCCAGCGCCATTGTCACCACACCCCCAAGCGCCGAGCATTTGGGCGGCTTCAATCTGCCCTTTTGGGTGGGTTTTGCCATAGCTGTGGCTGTCGCCGGGGCGATTGCCTTTTTGATCGGGTTGATTACCCTGAAGCTGCGTTCCGACTACTTGGCCATCGCCACCATCGGCATTGCTGAGATCATCAGCCAAATCCTGAGAAATGAGGGCTGGCTGACCAATGGCGTACGGGGAATTACCCGCATTCCACGACCCTTTCGCGGCTGGATCCCAGGTCAGGATACCCTTCTCTACTTGGGCTTGGTGCTGTTGATCTTGGCGGTGGTCTATTGGGCTGCGGAGCGGGCCTATCGCTCCCCCTGGGGGCGGGTGCTGCGGGCCATTCGCGAGGATGAACCGGCAACCCTGGCTGCCGGCAAAGATGTGCTCCAGTTTCGCCTGCAAGCGTTTGTGCTGGGATCCATGCTCATGGGGTTGGCGGGGGCCCTCTACGCCCATTTTGTCAATTTCATCAGCCCAGAAGCCTTTCAACCGGAGTTTGCCACCTTCATCGTTTGGGTGATGTTGATCGCAGGGGGCAGTGGCAACAATCGCGGCGCCTTGCTGGGAGCGCTGGTGATTTGGGGGGTGTGGTCGGGCAGCGAGTGGCTCACCAACCGTTTGCCGCCCCAGTGGGCCACCCGGGCTGGCCCTTTGCGCATTTTGTTGATCGGGATCCTGCTCCAGGTCATTCTTCTGACGCGCTCTCAAGGATTGTTGCCTGAACGTCCGCCCAAGCCCGTCTTGGGCACTTCTCCTTCGCCTAAGCAGAACCCCGCAGGATAGGATTGGGTCGGCTCCAGCTGTTGTTGACGTGTTTGAGATAACCCAGCCCTCTGTCGTCATGACTCCGCGTCCCAAGGAAACTGACCCTTCCTGGCCACCCTGCAACCCCGACACGACGGGCTGCCCCCCTGATGCCGGACAACCAGGGATCCGGACTACACCCATCCAAGAGGGCTATGCTCTGCCGGAGCAGTATTTCAACCGGGAGCTGAGCTGGATTGAATTCAATGCCCGGGTTTTGCACGAGGCCCTGGATGAGCGCACACCTCTGCTGGAGCGGCTGAAGTTTCTGGCCATCTTTGAGAGCAACCTGGACGAATTTTTCATGGTGCGGGTGGCGGTGATCCGTCGTCAGTTGGAAACGGGCGTGTTGGTGCTAACCCCGGATGGCCTTACACCGCAGCAGCAGTTGCAGCAGATCTCGAGCCACCTGCGCCCCCTGATTCGCAAATTGCACACTTGCTTCCGGCAGGAACTGGTGCCCAAGCTGGCGGAACAGGGCATTCACATCCGCGATTTTTCCGAGCTGGCCGAGTCGGAACGGCAGGAGCTGCGGGACTACTTTGAGAGGCGTTTGTTTCCAGTGCTCACCCCCTTGGCAGTGGATCCAGGCCATCCTTTTCCCTACATCTCCAACCTCAGCCTCAGCTTGGCGGTGGTGGTGCGGGATCCAGAGACTGGCAAGGAGCATTTTGCTCGCGTGAAGGTGCCCAATACCTTGCCCCGCTTTGTGCCGCTGCGGGATGGGGTGAGCTTTGTGCCGCTGGATCAGGTGATTGCCCACCATCTGGAAGCGCTGTTTGTCGGCATGCAGGTGCTGGAGTACTACCCCTTCCGCATCACCCGGGATGCCGATCTGGAAATCCAAGAGGACGAGGCCGACGATCTGCTGGCTGCCATTCAAGAAGAGCTGCGCAAGCGCCGCTTCGGCTCAGTGGTGCGCATGGAGATTGCCAGCCAAACTCCGGCAGCCATCCGACAACGGCTCAGCGAAGAGATGCGCCTCAACAGTGACTCGGTGTACGAAGTGGATGGCCTCTTGAGTATGGGGGGGGTGATGGCGTTTCTCAGCCTGAATCGGCCCGATTTGAAGGATCCCCCTTGGGGGCCGGTCACCCCGCCCCGCCTGCGCACTGCCTCGGTCAGCGATGAGCCGGTGGATATCTTTGCCGTCATCCGGGAAGGGGATCTGTTGGTGCATCACCCCTACGATTCCTTCGCCGCCAGCGTGGAGCGGTTTCTGGAGGAGGCCGCCAACGATCCGCAGGTGCTCACCATTAAGCAAACCCTCTACCGCACCTCCGGCGACTCGACGGTGGTGAAATCCCTCATTCAGGCCGCCGAAAACGGCAAGCAGGTGGCCGCTCTGGTGGAGCTCAAAGCCCGTTTCGACGAAGAAAACAACATCCTCTGGGCCAAAAAGCTGGAGAAAGCCGGGGTCCACGTGGCCTACGGCCTGCCGGGGCTGAAAATCCACTGCAAACTGGCTTTGGTGGTGCGGGAAGAGGAGGGATCCCTGCGCCGCTACGTCCACATCGGTACCGGCAACTACAACCCCAAAACCGCCCGCATTTACACTGACCTGGGCCTGTTCACCTGCAACGAGACCCTCTGCAACGACGTTACAGAGTTGTTTAACCTGCTGACGGGCTACTCGCGGCAACGGCAATTCCGCAAGCTCTTGGTGGCCCCCAGAACCCTACGCCAAGGCATGGAAGCCCTGATCCGCCGCGAGATGCGCCATGCCCAAGCGGGGGGCCAGGGGCGTATCATCGTCAAGATCAACTCTCTCACCGACCCGGAAATGATCCGGCTGCTCTACGAGGCCAGCCAAGCCGGGGTGGAGATCGACCTCATTGTGCGCGGCATGTGCTGCCTCAAGCCCGGGATCCCCGGCCTAAGCGAACGCATCCGCGTGATCAGCATCATCGGGCGCTTCCTGGAGCACTCCCGCATCTTCTACTTCTACAATGGCGGCCAGGAAGAATACTTCATTGGCAGCGCCGACTACATGACCCGCAACCTGGATCGACGGGTTGAGGTGGTTACCCCTGTGGAGGATCCCGCGTTGCAGCGGGAGCTCAAGGCGATCTTGGACATCTGCCTGACGGACAACCGGCAAGCCTGGGAGTTGCGCCCTGATGGCACCTACGTGCAGCGGCAACCCAAGCCAGGAGAGCCTGTGCGCTCCACCCACCAACGCCTGATGGAGCGGGCCGCCAGCCGCATTTAGCAGGATGACTCTCACTGGTGACATACTCCCATCACTGACCCTACAGGTACAGCGTGGGCTTCGCGCTTCATCGGGGAGCTACTGCAAGAACCCTCCACGCGCAGACACGGGATGTCCCACCGCGTAGCTGTACCAGATTCCGGCAACGCCGTTTTGTACAGCCATGTTGATTATGGCACAGGATATATACGCCTTTCATCCCGACCCTCCTGCTGTTGCAGAGAGTGCGGGGCTTCCCGGCGGTTTAGCTAACCTCTCTCTCAGAGGGAGAGAGGAGCAGCCTCGCCGCTATCGGGAATGGCCACCAAAGCTCAGGATCCGGTGGTCTTGGCGGCCTCGGCCTCTTCCTCGCCCAGCGCAATTACCCGTTCCGTGGCCTGCAACGAAGACTGCAAGCTCTCCAACTTTTCCCGGCTGGAGCGGTTCAGCCACGACTCGATTGCGTTCACCAAGAGCTGATCCACAGAGAACCAGCCCCCCCCATTCACCGCAAAGGCCAGGAAGATCGCTGCGTAGATGGCGGATAGCTCCAAGTAGGGAACGCTGAAGCCGGCCACCTTAATGTGATGGAACATGGCCACTGCCATCGTGGCGAACAAACCCAACGCTGCCCCGCGGGTCAACAAGCCCAGCGCCACCATGGGGGCTGCAATCAGCTCGGTATAGGCGGCTACATAAGCAAAAAAGATCGGGAAGGGCAACCCGATCACTTCTACATAAGCCGTCGCAAACCCTTCGATATCTGCCAGTTTGTCAAGGCCGTTGTGAATCATGAATAGCCCTGCCACCACCCGCAAAACGGTCCACGCCACCTGAGACCAGCGCGGAGTTACGCTGTCGTGACGCAAAGCTGAGGCGAGTAGCACGGGAAACTGCTGAGAGGGTGCCATAGGATAAAACCTGCGATGCAAAGATGAGCAAAGATTCTAACTTATTGTAACGATTCTAAATTTCTGTAACAAGGGTGGGACTCAGATCCCCAGTGGTCAAGGGATCCCATGCAAAAACAAGGCCTCCGGCCCGCTTTCGCGACCGGTCGGGTGGGTTTCCGGCGAGCTTTCACCGCAGGCGATTGCGCCACACTATCTCTGCTCTTGGCCTGGGACTTTTCCGGCCTTGCTGAGACCTGTCAACCTCTGTAAATGGATCCCTCATAATGGGTTCATTTGCTGCCTGTGTCGATATGATTGCCGAATCTGTCCTCGCCTCTGATGTCAGCTCCGCCAAAGCTCAAGCCGGGAGAGAGGAGGGATCCCCGCCTGCCATTCGTTTGCGGAGGGTCAGCCGCAACTTTTCCGGGATCCAAGCGGTGGACGGGGTGGATTTGGAGGTGCAGCAGGGGGAGTTTTTTACGTTGTTGGGGCCGTCGGGTTCGGGCAAAACCACCTGTTTGCGGATGATCGCGGGCTTTGAGCGTCCGGATGAGGGTCAGATCGAATTGAACGGCCAGAATGTTTTGGGTCTGCCGCCCTACCGACGGCCTGTGAACACGGTGTTTCAGGACTATGCTCTCTTCCCCCACATGACGGTGGCGGAGAACGTTGGCTACAGCTTGATGATCCGCGGCATACCGCCGAAGGAGCGCCAAAAGCGAGTGCAAGAGGCGCTGGAGCTGGTACAACTGCCCGATCTGGGATCCCGTAAACCCAGCCAACTTTCAGGGGGGCAACGGCAACGGGTGGCCTTGGCGCGGGCTTTGGTTGGCCGACCGCAGGTGCTCTTGCTGGATGAACCTTTGGGGGCGCTGGATTTGAAGTTGCGCCAACAGATGCAGTTTGAACTCAAGGCCCTACAACACCGCCTTGGTCTCACCTTTTTGTACGTCACCCACGACCAAGAAGAGGCCCTGACCATGAGCGATCGTATTGCCGTGTTCAATCGCGGGCGCATCGAACAGGTGGGATCCCCGGCAGAGCTCTACGAGCGACCTGCCACCCGGTTTGTAGCCGGTTTTATCGGCCAAACCAACTTGATCGAGGGATCCCTGGCGGAACGATGCGTGGGAGAAGCGGCCCTGTTTGCTTTGCGCCCGGAGCACATTCGGATTGACTTATCTGAAGAAGGGATCCCCGATGGCCACTGCCGCTTGCGGGGACGGATTTGCGACACTGCTTATCTAGGGGCTTTCATTCGCTATCAGGTATGGGTGTCGGGCTGTGAGGTGAAACTTTTGGCTGTGCAACCCAACCCCGGCCTGAATTTGCAGCAGTTGCCGGAAGGGACGGAGGTGACTTTAAGTTGGGATCCCAGCCGGATGCACCGCATCCCCGAATAGGGCTCTCAATCCCGATCTCCTCTGGAGCTTGTCTATCCGGCGTCGGCGCTATCTTGCAGGCAGTTGACACTCCCGCCGACTGAAGTCGAGGGATTCTTACGTAGCCCAGAAACGGGCTCGCAACGGCGTTGTCAAAGGGAGAAAAACGGGCCATGATGCGCATTTCCATCCAGCCGGGGAGCGGGATCCCTGGCTCCGTACAGCTTTTTAATTTGCTCTGCTTTGCCATCGCCTGCGGGCAATTTCCTCCCGGCTACCGCCTGCCCAGCACCCGTCAATTGGCTATGCAAACGGGCCTGCACCGCAATACCATCCACAAGGTTTACCGCCAATTGGAGGCTATGGGCCTGGTGGAAACCCGCGCTGGATCTGGCATTTACGTGAGCCGCTCCGCCCGCCAGGTGGTTAACTACTCTCGCGGCCTGGGGGAAAACCTGGATCGATCCCGACAGGTCCTGGAGCAGGTGCGCCAGGGCATCGACCAGCTGCTGCAGCAGGGGTTTTCTTTGGAGCAGGTGCGGGATCTGCTGCTAGCGGAGATCGATTGGCGATTGCGCTGCAGTGCCCAAGTGCTGGTGTGTGTGCCCAACCGGGATTTGGGTACAGGACAACTGATGGCCCAGCAAATCCAGCAGACTTTGGGCATCCGGGTCCAGTTGGTGCCCCTGGAGGAGCTGGCCACCGTTCTGGATCAGATCCATTCCGGCACTGTGGTGACGCTGCACTATTTTCTCAGCGCCGTCGAGGCCATTGCCCAACCCCGGGGGGCCCGTGTTCTGACAGTGGAGGTGTCCGACTACGCCCGCGAAATTGCCCTGATCCGCCAATTGCCTTCCTACGCCTGTCTGGGGCTGGTGAGCATCAGCACTGCCCTGCTGGAGGTTGCCGAGGCGATCGTCCACAGTTTGCGGGGAGACCTGCTGGTGCTGACGGCAGTGATCTCGGATACGGAACGGGTGGGATCCCTAATCCGCCGCGCCCATACGCTGATTTGCGATGAGGCCAGCTACCCCACCCTGCGGGTCTTGGTGCGCCAAGCCCGAGCCGATCTAATCCGCACACCCAACCTAGTCTGCGCCACCCCCCACATCGGAGAAGCAGCCATGGCCGAGCTGCGACGGGAACTGGGTGGGATCCCTGGAGCCGGAGGGGATAGAGAGGCGGGCGGCAGCGGTTTGCAGAGTAAAGAAACGCATTAAGCCTTGTTGCAGGTGAGCCATTTTGCGGATGACAGGCTGCCCAAGATCGTGCTTAAGTGAAAATACGGTAAAAGCTCTCTCATTTTGATTCATCGCTGATCAGTCTTTACACGCATGGTGATCCTCGACTACGCCTCCGCCAATCACGACTATGTGGCGGTTACACGGGAAGGTTTCTGGGAGGCCATCCGCTTCCAAGACCATTTTTACGTCTTCAACCGGGGCTTTTCTCAGCTGCAAGAGGCCATCGCCAGTTGCCGCTACGACATGGATCACGGATCCCTGATCAGCCTGGTGGTGGTGCGCCCTCAGGGCTATGAAGTGTGGTCGCAGGTGGGATCCGACATTCCCGTCTTGCCGAAGCAACTGTTGAGCCCGACAGCCAGGGACTCCCTCCTACCGGCGCGCCAGTGCTCCGCACCCCTGTCACCAGCGCGGAAGCGTCGCATAGCAATGACGGCTCCATCGGGGCCCGAACGTCCTTTCTGGTCTTTCTGGGGCTGGGGATCCAAGGCTTATGTGGTGGATGGCGAGCCGGCTGCACCCCAGTCTTTGTTCCACCATAGCCCTCGGCCCTACAACGCGCTACAGGCTTGAGCCGGAATCGGTTGCGCCAGCGTCGTGCAGCAACAGTTTCAGGGAACAGGACGGCTCCACATGCAAATTGAGATCCGGCTCTTCCACCAGCAGGGGCACGCGCTCGGCCACTTCCAGGCCAAATCCTTTCAAGCCGCTGATGTGGCGAGAGGTGTTGCTGATCAGGCGCATTTTGCGCACCCCTACATCCCGTAGGATCTGGGCGCCGATGCCGTAATCGCGCAAGTCCATCGCCACCGGTGGCGCGGTTTCAGAAAGTCCCAGATCTTGCCGGGCGTAGGACTTGATTTGCTCGATGAGACTCAGCTCCTGCTCTTGCCGGCGCAGGTACACCAGTACCCCCTTGCCTTGGTGGCCGATCATCTTCAGGGCCGCTGTCAATTGGCGGCGACAATCGCAGCGCAGGGATCCCAGCGCATCCCCTAGGGGACACTCCACATGGACGCGCACCAGGACGGGCTCAGCGGCAAATTGGGTCGGATCCCCTTTCACCAGGGCCAGGTGCTCGACTTGGTTGAGGCTATCGCGGTAGCCGTAAACCCGAAACTGGCCAAACTCCGTTGGCAGGGTGGCGGCAGCCTCTCGGTGAACCAGTTGTTCGGTGCGCAAGCGGTACTCGATGAGGTGGGCGATGGTGATGATCTTCAAATCGTGCTGACGGGCATATTCGATCAACTGGGGCAGGCGGGCCATGGAGCCATCCGGGTTTTGGATCTCGCAAATCACCCCTGCCGGATACAGCCCGGCCAACATCGCCAGATCCACCGCTGCTTCCGTATGGCCAGCCCGTTTGAGTACTCCGCCCTCCCGTGCCCGCAGCGGAAAGACATGCCCAGGCCGGCGCAGATCTTCCGGTCGCGTGTGCGGGTGAATGGCCGCCTGAATGGTGCGAGAGCGATCGGCAGCGGAAATGCCGGTGGAAACTCCAGCCTCTGGCCCAGCATCAATGCTGACGGTGAAGGCAGTTTGGTTGCTGTCGGTGTTCTGCCCCACCATCAGCGGGATCTTCAGCTCATCGAGGCGGGATCCCTGCATGGCCAGGCAGATAAGGCCCCGCCCGTAGGTGGCCATGAAGTTGATAGCTTGGGGCGTGGCAAACTGGGCAGCACAGACCAGATCCCCTTCGTTTTCTCGGTTTTCGTCATCGACCACGATGACCATGCGACCACACTTGAGGTCTTCGAGGGCTTCGGGGATGGAGTGGAAGATCGTTTCTGTCTCGGCCTGCGGGATGGCGCTCATGGAAAAGGGGACGCAAAAAGGGAAAACCTGGCACAGCCGGCTCTGGGCACCGGATCTGCCGGATCTATGCTAGAGCAAACCGGGCAACAGCTAGGGATCCCAAGACAGGGTCAGTACTTGGGAATCGAGGGATCGTAAGCCTCTGCCCAGGCGAGGATCCCCCCGCGCAGGTTTTTTCCTTGGATCCCAGCAGCTTGTAGGATCTTCAGGGCTTTGGCCGAGCGTGCCCCACTCTTGCAGTGGACGATCAGCTCTGAGCCGTTAAGGAGGCGACGCACCTGCTCCACCCCGTCGCCGTTTTCAATTTGGGGCAGGGGGATCAGGTGAGCACCAGGGATCCGGCCTATCTCCCACTCATTTGGGTTGCGCACATCGACCAACACAAAGTCTTGGTGAGCATCCATCCGCGCTTTCAGCTCGGCCACAGTGATCTCGGGGATCTCTGTCTGGCCAGCTTGTTCTGTGGCTTGGGCTGGCGGGATCCCGCAGAACTGCTCATAGTCGATAAGCTGGGTGATGGGAGGAGTGGCGGGGTTCTTGCGCAGCTTCAGCTCCCGGAAGCTCATGTTCAGGGCATCGTAAAGCAGCAGCCGCCCACTTAGGGTTGTGCCCACGCCCAGCAGGATCTTCACGGTTTCGGTAGCTTGAATAACACCGATGATGCCGGGGAGGATCCCCAACACTCCCCCTTCGGCGCAGGAGGGCACCAGTCCTGGTGGGGGCGGCTCGGGGTAGAGATCCCGGTAGTTGGGCCCATCTTCGTAGTTGAAGACCGTCGCTTGTCCCTCGAAGCGGAAGATCGAGCCGTAGACATTGGGCTTGCCCGTCAACACACAGGCATCGTTCACCAGGTAACGGGTGGGGAAGTTATCGGTGCCATCCACAATCACGTCATAGTTGGCAAACAGCTCCAGTGCGTTGTGGGCCTTCAGGGCGGTGTTGTAAACATCCACTTGACAGTGGGGGTTGATCTCCAGGATGCGGTTCTTGGCCGATTCCACCTTCGGCTTGCCCACCCAGGAGGTGCCGTGGATCACCTGCCGCTGCAGGTTGGACACATCCACCACATCAAAATCGACAATGCCGATCCGCCCCACGCCGGCTGCCGCCAAGTACAGCAACAGGGGCGAGCCAAGGCCGCCTGTGCCGATGCACAGCACTTTGCCCGCTTTCAGCCGCTTCTGTCCTTCTAGGCCCACCTCGGGCAGGATCAAATGTCGAGAAAACCGCTCCATCTCTTCGCGGGAGAGGCTAACTTGGCTGGTATCCAGGTTCAACATGCTCACAACCCTCCAGCAATAGCGGGAACGATGCTGATGACGGCTTGTTCTCCCACGGGGGTGTTGTTGCCTTGGGGCAACGTGCGCACATCCTCGTCGTTGAGGTAGACATTGACAAAATTGCGCAGCTTCCCATCCTCGGTGTAGAGGTGGCGCTTCAGCTCGCCATAGCGGGCGATGAGGTTGCCCATCACTTCGCCAACATTGCTGCCCTCGATCTCGACAGCTTCCAGGTTGTCGGTGTAGGGGCGCAGGGGAGAGGGGATCAGAACTTTGGTTGCCATGGGAGTTCGGGGAGAGATCTTGGATATCTACTGGAGACTTTTGAGGATCCAGAGGATCTGGGCTGACCTATCCGTTTGTCGATCTTGTTGGGGCTGTCTACTGACTTTGAGGATTCAGCTATGTTACAGACAAGGTTCAGCACTAGACTACCGCTTTTTCCGGTGGCGCCCATCCCAGCTTTCAAGGATCCCAACTGAACTTAGCCGTGAACTTCAGCCTCAAACAGCGGCAAAGCCCAAACGACTCTAGCTTGCCAAAGCCGGGAGCGGGGGGATGCGAATGTCTTCCAGCATCTGCATCGGCTCCCGTTGGGGCTGCTCCTGCTCATCCAAAACCCAGCTCACCACCTCTTCTGCCTTGCCCTCGCGCACACTGACGATCACACAGGAAAAGCCCCAAGGAAAAGCATGCTGCCGATCAAACTCGGAGGGAATGGCCGCATGGTTGGGATGGGAATGATAGGTGCCCAGGATCCCCAGCCCTTTGCGCACCGCGTGGTCGTTGGCCCGCTTGAAATCCGCCGGATCGATCAAAAAGCGGCGGCGGCTGGATTCCCCGTCTGCCAGAGGGTTTTCCGCTTGATCCCAGGTGTTGGTCACCGACCAAAGCTCGTGGATGATCTTGTCGGATCCCCGGATTTCCCCAATTAAAATGCCGCAGCTCTCGTGGGGAAAGGCTTGTTCGCCGTGCTGGCGGATGCTGTGAAGGTGGTCTGCCGAGAGGTAGAGGGCCATGAATCTCGCCTTTGCCGATGGAGTTACCGTTCTTTTATTCTGGCACAAGTTGGCCGGGGATCCCTCAACTTAGCTACAGCGGATGCCATTGGGGCGCAACGGGCAGGCCGTTCCGCAGAGGCCGCCGCTGCTGAAAATGTTCGGCCACCAGTGTGGCGCGGTCAGACCCGTCCATCGAGTGAACCCAGAGGTGGCTCTGGCTTTGAAGGGGCGACAGGAGCATAGTGGGGGCAACCCTGGCACGGCCCTTGCGGATGGACGGCACAGCGCAACCAGGCCGAGTGGGCACTGAAAACACAAGAGGGATCCCCCAGGGGTGGGCCAAATTCGCCGGCCCGTTGACGGCGCAGCAGCACCACTTGCCGTCGCCAATCTTGCAAAAATCGGCTGTAGGCGCGTTCCCGCCAGCGACGCTTGGCCGCATTTTCGAGGACGTGGGCGGTGAGGTTATCCAACATGGAACGATACCCAGGGAAGAGGCCAACAGGCTGGGAGTTGCGTTGGATGGCTGAGAACCTCAGGATGGCACACACTGGCGAGAAGAACCCAAGAATTGCAAACTCTCCTTGAGTTCAGTTTAAGTTTGTGGAGTTTCTTCCGATGGCTCTGGCTGCTGGTGGCGGGCCTGGGCCCGTTGCAGGGCTTCTCGCACCACAGCAAAGCCCGTTCCCCCGGCGCTGAGCCGCGTGGCCACCACCTGGCGGGGCTCAATGGCCGTCAAAATGTCCGCCTCAAAGGCCGGGTGGAAGGTTTTCCAGCGCTCCAAGGGCAGATCCCGCAGCAGGATCCCCTCTGCCAAACAAATGCGCACAATCTGCCCCACCAAATCATGGGCTGTGCGAAAGGGGATCCCTTTGCGCACCAAGTAGTCGGCCACATCGGTGGCGTTGGAGAAATCTTCCTGCACAGCAGCCGCCATGCGCTCAGGTTGAAATTGGATCCCTTCCCGCAGCAGAAGGGTCATCGCCTCTAGGCAGGCTTTCAGGGTATCGACCGTGTCGAATAGTCCCTCTTTGTCTTCTTGGAGATCTTTGTTGTAGGCCAGCGGCAGCCCCTTCAAGGTGACCAACAAAGCCTGGAGATGGCCAAACACCCGCCCCGCCTTGCCGCGCACCAACTCCGGCACATCGGGATTTTTCTTCTGGGGCATGAGGCTGGAGCCGGTGGCACAGGCATCGGTGAGGGTGACAAAGCCGAACTCCTGGGAAGCCCAGAGGATCATCTCTTCCGAGAGGCGGCTGAGATGCACCAAAATCAAGCTGGCGGCAGCGTGGAACTCCACCAGGTAGTCCCGGTCGCTGACGGCATCCAAGCTGTTGGCGCTGATCCGCTCAAATCCCAGCAGATGGGCGGTGAGCTGCCGATCGATGGGCAGAGAAGTGCCGGCCAAAGCCCCGGATCCGAGGGGGCAGACATTCACCTCTTCCCGCACCCGCCCCAGCCGTTGCCAGTCTCGCCAGAACATTTCTTCATAGGCCAAGAGGTGGTGGGCCAAGCTAATCGGCTGAGCCCGTTGCAGATGGGTGTAGCCGGGCAGAATTGTCTCCAGATGCCGCTCGGCCAAGTCCAACAAAACTCCGCGCAGCTCCCAGAGGGCTTGACGAAGGTGATCGATCTGATCTCGCAGATAGAGACGCAGATCGGTGGCCACTTGGTCATTGCGGGAGCGCCCGGTATGCAGTTTTTTTCCCACTTCCCCCACCAAAGCCACCAAACGACGCTCGACGGCGTAGTGGACATCCTCTGCCTCTGGATCGGGCCGGAAGGTGCCGGCAGCCGCTTCCTGTTGGATCTGCTCCAATCCCCACCGGATCTGGTCGGCCTCTTGCTGGGTCAGGATGCCACAAGCGGCCAACATCTGCACATGAGCCAGGGATCCGGCCACATCGTAGGGCAGCAGGCGGATGTCGAAGCCGATGCTGGCGTTGAAGCGGGCGATGGCAGGGTGCAGGGATCCCTCGAAGCGTTGGCTCCAGGGGCGAGGGGTGGAAGTTACCGTCGGCTCAGACATCGGCTGGGAACTGGGAGAATGGGAAGAAAGACCCCGCTGCAGAAGAAAAAGCACAAAAACCAAATACCGACGGCCAAAACCCCGCCGGCTCAGGCCAACTGGATCCAGCTAGAGCAATGGCGACAAGGCTCTAGTGGGAGCTGGTGATGCTCTTGAGCATGTAGCCCGCCACGATCCCTATCAAAAGCGCCCAAATTTGGCCCGATTCCACAAAGCCATTCCAACCCTTGCGGATATCGCCCAGCACATCCTGTCGGAACACCTGCCCGACAATCATTTCCGTCTGGAAAGCCGCGGGAGCCGGCAAGTAAACCGAGGCGGTTTCAGACCCAGAAGGAGAGAAGTTCATGGTTGTACCTCAGGTGTAGATAACACAGTGCAGCCAACCTGGTAGCTCCACCAGCTAGAGCGTACCGCTCTGAAAGACCTACGAAACGCCAACAAACACTTCCACTCGCACCGGCGGCGCGGAGTGCTCAGCGTCTGCCGCGCTTCTGCTTTCTTCCTGCCTTAACGAACTATGGCTGGCAGCAGAGATCACCCCCACTGCCCCGCCAGAGGGATCTCCACAGGCGTGACTTCCCCGCAAGCTGCAGGTAGCCGCTCCTTGCTCTCTGAGAGAGCCACACAGACTAAAGCTGGAGCAGGCTTTAGCCCATGCAGAACGCATGCCAGAACTAACCAACTAGCCTAGTAGTCCGGCAAAACCACGTCAACCAACCCACCGTTGCTGCCCAGCCCAGTAGCGTTGAGTAGCTTGCTTGAGCTATTGTGAGCGTTGCGGCCTGCTGTCATTAACCCTGAGTTTGAACTTTTTTAGCTAGGCTGGCTCGGAGTCGGGCAACACCTTCAACACCACCAGCGTTGTGTCGTCCACGGGCTCAGGCCGCAGGGAAATCTCGTCCTGCAACAGGAGCTCTGGATCCTCGGGCAGCCATAGGGGAAGAGGGTGGGATCCCCGGCGGCCTCGGAAGGCATCCATCTGCTCAAACAAGCTCTCCAAGATGTCTTCGGGGGAGTCGTAGCGACGGGCAGCGTACTGGATGGCGTCCATCAGCCCAGAGGTTTCCAAGCGCTCGCCGCGGGTGTTGGCTGTCTCCGTGTAGCCATCGGTGTAGTACACCACCACATCCCCGGGTTGCAGTTGCACGCAGCTTTCCGAGTAGTGGCTGTTTTCTTCCAAGCCGATCAGCGCCCCCTCTGTGTCCAGGGGTTGAATTTCTCGGGTGCGGGCCTGCCACCACAGGGTGGGGTTGTGGGCCGCGTTGCTGAAGCAGAGGCGATGGGAGCGGGGATCGTACTCCGAATAAAACAGGCTGATGAAGCGATTGGAGTTTTCCAGGTCACTGTACATGGCCCGGTTCAGATGTTGCAGAACACGGGCCGGCGAATGGCGGTTGAGGGCCTCCGCCCGCACCATGGCGCGGGTCATGGTCATCAACAGGCCGGCGGGCACCCCTTTGCCCATCACATCCCCAATGACGATGGCCAAGCGAAAGCCTGCCGTTTCTTCAGATGAGTCGGATGTTTCCAGGCGTTCGCCGGGAATCTTGATGAAGTCATAGTAGTCGCCCCCCACTTTGCTGGCCACCCGGCAACGGGCTGCCAAGCGAATCCCCTTGACTTGAGGGCACTCCCGAGGTAGCAGTTGGGTCTGGATGTAAGAGCCAATCTCCATTTCTTTTTCCAGGGCCATCTTGCGGCGCAAGGCTGCCGTCAAGCGGTCATTTTCGATGGCCACCCCTGCCTGATCGGCGACCAAGCGCAACAGTTGTTGGCGACGTTCATCCCAGTGGTAGCCAGGCTGACGGCTGAAGACGTACAAGCGACCCTGGACAGAGTTGCGAATCAGCAGCGGCGTGCCGAAAAGGCGTACATCCGGCCCCAAGCTCTGGCGGAACCGTTCGTCCAAGAGGTGTTCAAGGGCAGGGATCTTAACAGACAGGGATCCCTCCGTTTTGAGAATGGGCTCTTGAGCCGAGAGGGTCTGGGTAATTTGCTCCATCTCAGCCCGAATCTGCTCGCGGTGATTGAGATCAGAGCAATGCAGTTGATCCAACTGGATGGTGCCGTTGGGATTGAACAAAACCAGGGCTCCGCCTTCGGCATCGGTCAGTTGGCTGGCCACAAAAGCCGTCAGCTCCAGGATCTGGTTCAAGTTGTTAAAAGAGCGCAGAGCAAAAGCCAGCCACGCCAGCAGATACTGCATCCGATGGTGTTCTCTCTCCAGTTCTGCCACCCGATCCGGCATTGCAGGGGCAGGCACAATGGCCGGCTTGACCTCCGGCAGCTCTCTATCATCGGACGCAACGGCACCTGAAGAGGTGGGATCCTCATCCTGGCCGGTCTGAGCTGAGCGCAAGTCCCCCGAATTGTCCGTGGGCGACAGCGACGGAGCATTGGGGGGGAGGGGATTTTTGCCCGAATCCTGGGCCAGCAAGGACTCTGACCACAAAGAATCTGACAGCCCGGCAGGGGGCTGCCCTAAAACGGCCTTTTGGGGGCTGTGATCATCCATCGGGAAGACTGGCGTTAATCCCTTGGAAACGTAACGAAACAGCTTAGCAAAAATATCACAAGCTTCATCACACTCATCCCTCACACCCAGCGATGCTGACGGGATCCCTGGCACAGCTCTCGGTAGAGCTGTTCCACCTGGCTGAGGTTGTGGCTGAGGGTATAGCGCTCCAGCACCCGCTGGCGGGCCTTCATCCCCAGCAGTTGGGTAAACTCCCGTTGATCCCGCAGCAAAGGCAACAGCGTTTGCAGCTCCGCCGTCACCCGTGTCGGATCCAGCGGGATCCCGGCTCCATCGGCCAAAACCTCGCCATCAGCGCCGACATCGGTGGCCACTGCTGCCAGCCCACAGGCCATCGCCTCCAACAGGGACAAAGAGAGCCCCTCGATTAAAGAGGGCAAAATAAACACATCGGCTCCTCGCAAGATCTCGATGCGTTGCTGCTCGTCGGCAATATAGCCCAGCCAGTGGATCCCATGTTGAAGGGTGTAGAAGGGCTTGAGGGTGTTGAGCAGCGGCCCATCCCCCACGATCAGCAGACCACACTTCTCCCCCATTTGGGCGTGTTTCCAAGCCTTGAGCAGGGCCTCCAGGTTTTTCTCCGGCGAAACCCGCCCCTGATAGACGAAGATCCGCTCCAGTCCCAACCGCTGTTTGAGGGTGGAGGGCCCAGGCGCGTACTTGTCCACATCCACACCATTGGGAATGACCACCACCTGCTGGGGGCTCACCCCCAGTTTGACCAAGATCTCCCGTTGCGTTTCCGAGAAGACGATGGTGCGGTGATAGTTGGCCAAACACGGGGCGTAGAGCTGGTAGGCCAAGTATTGGGTGCGAGAGGCGATGTTGCGCCGCCGCCGGTCGAAGGCCGGGTGGAAGGTGGCCACCAGCGGCTGGTTGAGCTCAGCACAGATCTCCGGCAGCACAAAGTCGATGGGAGAAATGGTCAAGGAGGCATGTACCAGATCCGGCTGCAATTCCTTGAGGGCCTGGGTGAGCAACCGCTTGGCGTTGGGGGCCGGGATCGTGTAAATCTGCGACTTGTACAGACAGGGGAGGGAAACGTCTCGACGATCCAGCTCCGCCCTCCAGCCTTCACCTCCAGGATCCAGAGCGGGCGATTGGCCGTCGTTGGTGAAGTGAAAAAAGCTAACCTGATGTCCCCGATCCAAAAGGCCGTTGGTCACCTCGCGGCTATAGGTGACGTTGCCACAGAAAGGTGTTTTTTTGCCTATCCAGGCGATGTGCATGGGCGGATCCCCGCGGAGCTGAAACGCTTAGCTGCAAAGGGAGTCTCGATTCTTAAACCTCTACAAGAGTAGCAGAGTTAGCTCCTGCCTTGGCCCGTCCCCTCGGAAGAGGATATCCAACCTCGCGCTGCGGCAGGATTTAGGGGGCCTCTCTGCCCAATAGGCTCCAGGTGTACAGCCCCGCCAGCCCCGCCAGAACAGACAGGGCCACAAACATCCAGGGAAGGCCAAGGCGGGCTTCTGCCAATCCCGTAAACACCAGCGGCAAACTGAGGGCAATGTTGGCGGCGTTGTTCTGGAGCCCAAAGATCTTGCCCCGCAGATGGTCAGGCGTTTCCTCTTGGATCAAGGTTTGCATCGGCACCGCCACCAGAGCCCCGCCACAGCCCAACAGGGCAATCCAGCCCAAGCTGGGCAGCAACCAGTGGGTCGTCCAGGAGAGGGCTGCCAGAGCCCCACAGAGCAGCAGGGATCCCAGCCCAATCCAGGCGCGGCGGCTCACCCGTCGGCCCGTATGGCCCACCCAAAAGGCGCCGATCCCCATGCCCAGGCCGGCAGCGGCCAACAACACTCCGAACTGATCTGGCTTCAGCTCTGCCATCACTTCGGCCATGCGCACCGCCAACACTGCCAGCGCCGCAAACAGCGAGTAGAGCACCACCACCTGCACCAAGGCAGCTCGGATCAGGGGCATCTGGCTGACATATTGCAGGCCCAAGCGGAGATCTTCCCAGAGGTGGGGGACTTCCCAACGCCGGGGCTCTAGCTTCTCGCGGGGTTGCAGCAGCAATAGCAGGGATCCCGCCAAGAGGTAGGCTCCCCCCACCAACAGCTCCGGCCCCACTTCCCAGCCCGGCAACCAATGGCGTACCCAACGATCTGCCAGGGTTAACAGCGGCTCCCCCACAGCAAACCCGACGATCAGCGAAGCCATCATCGTGGTGGTGTACAGGGAGTTGGCCGCCAGCAGCTCTCGCTTCGGCAGGATCAGGGGCAAAGTCGCCTGCTCGGCAGGAGCAAAAAACTGGGTCAGAACCGAGACGGCAAAGCTCACCAGCAACAGCCCCGCAAACCCCAAGGGGATCCCCGGCCAAAGGTCGCGCCCGGCACTGAGCCAGAGCAGCGGCGGCAACAGCAGCACCAGGATCCCGCGCCCCAGGTTGGAGAGCACCAACACCCCTTTTTTCAGCCAGCGATCCACAAATACCCCTGCCAGGCTGCCCAATAGCATCGCCGGCAGCGTAAAAGCCAGCATGATGGCCGAGACCCAACCGCTGATGGAAGCCCCTTCCGGCTGAAATTCGCGGGCAACCAACCCAATCAGCAGCACCAACAACACCTTGTCCGCCAACTGGGAACACGCCTGCCCCATCCACAGCAGCAGGAAATTGCGCCGGCGCAGCACGGTTACAAAGTTGCTCAGGCCCGGCTCAGCCAGACCTTGATCTTCCTCTTCCTTTTGCCCTTTTTCGGGATCCTCAGGAGGTGGCTCCGGCAGGGGATCCCCAGGAGAACACTCCGGCGAGCTGAGGGCGGGGCTTGCTGTCGGCTCAGGCAAGAGAGCTTCTGACTTCAGACCCCAAGTTGGCGTTGACGCAGGTGGGGGATTCTGGAGAGGGGAACTGGGGTGGCAGATCCCTGCCCCTCCCTCCGGCCAGCCCCATCGTTGCTCCAAAGTCATCATGCTCCCCAGGTGACCTGCCCATTTCCCCGACGTCGGCCCCACAACAGAATGGGATCCCGTCAGCAAACAAAAGTGGAAATGGGGTGCCCCGATCTTATCTTGGCCCGCCTTCCAATCCACCAACCCAAATCTTGGGAATCGGCAGGCCTAGCTTCCTGCGGCAGACAAGGAGCGCAAGGGATCCGGGATCGACTCGCTGGGAGCCACAAAGCTGCCCTTCTCTACAAAGGTTAAGCGCAGGCTCAGCCAACGAATAAAATCCGCGTTGGTGGATACCACTGCCCCCAGGGGCTCCTTCAACTTGTCCCGCAGGGGCTTTAACTCTGGAGCTTCCATGAAGGCCGGCTGGGGCACCCAGAAGAAATCGACAGGGCAATGGCGCTCCTCGCAGTATCGACGACGCTCCTCCAGCACCTCTTCCAGAGGCTCAGAACGTAAGAAAGACAGGCTGGCAACGACAAAATGATAGGTAGTCGGTTCGGCAGCAGACATAAGATTGCTGTGGAACTGTGTTGAGAATAAAGGCTAGAGCCGGGCGTCCACCGCTCCTTGCAGATCCTCTCCCTCAGAGAGAGGCAGATTTGAGCAGATGCGGAGCCGGATCGCGGGAGCTACACAGCGGCTGACAGTCTTCCAACTGCCGGAGAACGGGTAGCCGCGCCATGACTTCCTCAGGGGGCATGGAATGTTCTGAAGCCTGCTTGAGGGTAGGTAGAGCCTGAGCTGCCCATTCCCGAGCCCAGGAAGCGGACTCAGGAGTTTCCTTCTCCTCCAACAGCTCTTGGCAAAGGGCAGTTGAGCGTTCCAAGTCACCACTGCCCTGATATGCCATGATCAGAGCTACACGAGCCAAAACGCATTCTTCCGGATCTGCCCTCGAGCCATTGCGCTCGCTCAGGCGGCGGGACAAACTCTCTTGTCTCTCTTGGATGGAACAGCAGTAGCAGAAGGACTCGAGAAGGTTGATCGCCTCCAGGTAGCGCTCCTGCTTGAGAGCAGTAATGCCGGCGCGGAGGGATCCATGGGGGTGGGACATGAGCCTAAGTACAAGAAAAAGATCTTAGACGGACTTGCACCCAAGGGTTATCCAGTTAGTGGCCCGTCTTCTCATCCAAGGTTTCGTGTCTAAAACTACTATACACCCTCTGGACAAGTGACCGCCGATTTACTCTTCCTCTTAAGCTTGTGGAAGGGGCGCTCAACCTTTACGGGCTAGGGTGTAGGTGCTGACATAGTGAGTTTCTCGGCGCAGCACCGCACAGCCTGCCTGTTGCAGGCGCACCCCCAGATCGTCGTGGATGTAGTCGCGGTAGTAGGGTTCGTGGAAGGTTTGCATAAAGGCTTCCATCGTCTCCTTCAGCTCTGGCGAATCCAGCAGTTGCACCGAGTCGCAGATGACCACCACGCCCCCTGGCTTCACCACCCGACTCATCTCGTTGATGACATTTTGTCTGGCCGGGCCAGGCAGCTCATGAAAGAGAAAAACGCTGATAACGGCATCGAAGGTGGCGTCGGCATAGGGCATGGCCTCGGCGTTGGCGCGGATAAGCTGGGGCAGCTCCCCCGGCAGCTCCTGCAACAGTCGGTTGGCCTTGCGCAGATAGGCGGGGGAAAGATCCAGGCCATACAAAGCTGCTTTGGGCAGGGATCCCCGCAGCAAGCGCAGCATCCGCCCCGTGCCACAGGCTACATCGAGGATGTGGGGGCTGACCAAGGTGGGATCCAAGGCATCTTTGAGCAGGCGAATCACCCGACGGCGCATCGCGTCCGCTGTGCCCCCAAACAGCAGCTCCACCTGCAGGTCATAAAGCTCAGCCGAGCTGTCGCTCAGATAGCCGTTGGTTTGGTAATGGAAATTTTGCAGGTAGTATTTCGGATAGCCCTCGGTGGAGATGTCTTGAGAAAACTCTTGGTAACGCTTGCTGTGAACCCGCCGAGTAATTTGCGGCAAATCCAACCACACCTGTGGGTAATAGCGGGCAAAGTCCAGCCAGGGGTTGTCGAACAGGAGCGCGTGCGGGTAGTACCCTGCCTCAGCATCTTGCCAGTCCGCTTGCAGGAGTTGTTCGTAACGGGCCCGCAACACCTGTAGCGTGTCAGCGCTCACCCGCACCTTGGCCCGCGGCGGCGGGGTCCTCCCGGAGGAGAAGCTTTGCAGATCCCTGAGCACGGAGAGCATCAGATCTGAAGCTTGGGTGGAGAGCGCTTTGTGGGCAAAGCCGAAGATGTTTTTGCCCCACTGAAAAGCGCGGTAGGCAGCTTCTCCGACTGGAGATGGGATCGGCAGCGACAGCTCAGGACTTAGTTGTAGGCTCATAACCCTGCAAGGTGCGAATGAAGAATGAAGGCTTAACGTTTGTTTACACTTAATTATAGCAAGGCGGCCGCGCCGAGCTGGCAGCCACTGGGATCAGGGGAAACCTGGCGGAAGGGGATTCGTAGGCACGCTCCATCTGGCCGAACAGGAGAGTACTCTAGTGGTGTCCTAGAAAAATTTCCCCGCTCGCCTCATGGGCTGGAGGAAAGGGCCGATCAGGTCGAGTCAATGGGAAGAGGGAGCGCCTCAGCATGACAACCAAGACGGTGTTGGTCATTGACGATAGCATCATGATTCGCAAGATGGTGGCCAGCATCTTGGCCGATCAGTTCCAAGTGGTGGAGGCCAAAGACGGGTTGACAGGGCTGGAAGCGGCCAAAAAACATCACCCCGACCTGATCCTGCTGGATTTTGTCATGCCCAAGATGGATGGCTATGACACGTTGCAGGCTATTCGCCGCGAAGACAGTTTGAAAAATACCCCCATCATCATGATGTCGGGGATGAAGGAGCAGGTGACGGCCCGCATCCCTGAGCCTTTTGTCGATTTCGACTTTATCGAAAAACCGTTTGAGGCGGAGGCTCTCCTTGCACAAATTCAAAAGGCTCTGCAAGTGGCCCCCGTAGCTGCCCCGGAGGCTGGAGGGGAAACCAACACCCAATTGCTCTTGAACAAGCTCACTGCTATCGAGACGCTGCTGATTCAAGGCACGGAAAACCTGATCCAGCGGGAGGTGGTGACGCGGCTTTCCAGCCTCAGCCAGCGTCTAGACCGTCAGGAATCCCACAGCGCTAACCTGGAAGAACAAATCCGTAAGCTCGCCGGCGAAGTGGAACGGCATAGCCAAGGCTTGGCCTTGATCGTCAAGGAGCTGCGGCACATCCGTAAGTTGTTGGGGGGATCCTGATGTCTGAGAGGGTTTTTGAGCGAGCTTATCGACACCTAGATGCGGTGACGGCTCTATTTGTAGCCGTGCTGCTGATTTCCAACATCGCCTCGACCAAGATCGTTCTTCTGGGGCCCTTTACCTTTGACGGGGGCACCATTCTCTTCCCCCTCAGCTATATCTTTGGCGACATCCTCACGGAGGTCTATGGCTATGCCCGCTCGCGACGGGTGATCTGGCTGGGATTTCTCTCGGCGGCCCTCATGTCGGTAACGTTCATGATCGTGGGATCCCTGCCGGCCGCCCCCGACTGGCCCTATCAAGAAGCCTACGACCAGATTCTGGGCCTGACGCCCCGCCTTGTGCTGGCCAGCTTAATCGCCTATTGGGGAGGCAGCTTTGCCAACGCCTATGTACTGGCCCGCATGAAGGTGTGGACGCGGGGACGGTGGCTGTGGACACGCACCATCGGCTCTACCCTGGTGGGCCAAGCGGTGGATACTGGACTGTTTGTCACCTTGGCCTTCTGGGGGGTGTTCCCCGGCCTGGGCAGCTTAATACTCTCCAACTATGTGTTCAAGTGTGCCGTTGAGGCGGCGTTCACGCCCCTGACCTATGCCATTACCGGCTGGCTAAAGCAGCAAGAACAAGAAGACTACTTCGATGTGGCAACCGACTTTAACCCCTTCCGCCTCCAGCCTGTGTCTAGATGAATCCATCAGCCGCCTCAACGGATCTGGCCTTGGGAGGGATCCTATTTTGGTATAGTCAGAGCGTCATCCTATTTATCCTGCTGCCATCCGGTGTTACCGGGAGCTTTTATCCAAGACAAGACTTTTGTGAGGGATCCGAAAGATGATGCTCGTTTTCCAAATTGCTTTGTTGGTGTTGGTGCTTTACAGCTTGCTCTTGGTGGTGGCGGTGCCGGTGCTCTACAGCTCAGCCAGTGACTGGAGCCGGGCCAAGAATGTGATTTTGGTGGGATCCCTGCTCTGGGTGCTGATGGTGATCGGGGTGGGGGTGCTGAGTTTCCTCAAGTGAAGAAGCAGTAGAAGGGCAGGGGCATCTTGCCGTTACAATCGGCGCTGTGGGGGGCTGCACTGTGGGTATGGTGGCCCAAAGTTCTTGTTGAGATCTCTGCCAGAACTGCGTACTTGCGCACCCCGGTGAGCCCTAGGCTCTCTCGGTAGAGAGGATCCCATCCTCTACAATGGACGGCGAGATGGCGGTCTTGCCACTGGTTAGGTTGGCTGCAGGTTGCGTTGGCAAGCTTTGAGGGTGCTGAGGTGTTTCAACCAGCGGAGGTTTGGGTGTTGAGAGCAGTGATGAGAGCAGGGAAATGTTCGCAGGAACTTGGCCTTGCTCGGCGAGGAATGAGGCTGGCCTTGGCGGGCCTGTTGATGGGGAGCCTGGGATCCCTGGTGATGCCCCATTCTGCAGAGGCGCAGTCGGGTTTGGTGATCACCGGCAGTGAAGGGGTACCTGTCCTCAGCTATCGGCTCGATTTTGGCGGGGTTCGCAGTCGTTTGGATCGCTATCGCCTGACCATTCCCCCCCAGAATGTGGCGGTGGCAGAAGTGCAGATCAACGGGGACAGGAATTTCGATGGCCGCATCGATCCGGAAAGTGTCCGCCTGGAGGTAGAAGGCCGGCCTGTAGAGCTGGATCAAGTGTACTGGAACGAGGAGTTTCGCTCTCTAGAGGTGGTGGCCCGTCAACCCATTGCTGCCGGTCAGGAGATCCGTCTGGTGCTCTCCAATGTGCGCAACCCCTCGTCTGCCGGCATCTATCGGGTGGAGGCGCGGGTACGGGGGACGGAGCCTAACCCGCTCTTCCGCAATGTGGGCAACTGGCTGATTACCATTGAAGACCCAGAGCGGATTGGCTTCTGATCTATTGACCCGATGATCTGACCTACTGTTGATCTTTGCGGCGATCCTATAGGCACAGCCCTTTTGCGGGTCTGGGACAGCGACACCCAAGTTCCCGGCCAGTTGGGGTGGGATCCCTCTGCAAGTGTTTGTTCGCCGTGGTATGGGCTGCTGGAAAAAGCCGGAGTTCTGAGTTTTTCTAAGAATGGGGATTGTGCAAATCCGGCAAGTTTGGGTGGGGGAGTGTTTACCTTGTTGCTTGCTGACACCTGGTATCCCAATTGGTGGCAAGCTCTGATTTTGGGCATGGTGCAGGGGATCACCGAATTTCTGCCCATTAGCAGCACGGCTCATCTGCGGGTGTTTCCGGCTTTGGTGGGATGGCCGGATGCGGGCGCTTCTTTTACGGCGGTGATCCAGTTGGGCAGTTTGGGGGCGGTGCTGATCTACTTTGCCTCTGACCTGCGCCAGTTGCTCCTCGGCTCCTGGAAAGCCTGGCGAGAACGAGATTTTCAGCAGGAGCCTTGGCGGCTGTCGGTCGGGATCTTGGTGGGAACAGTGCCAATTGTGGTTGCCGGCTGGGCCATCAAGGCCATTTGGGGATCCCCGCCCCGCCAGTTGTGGGTGATCGCCACTGCAGCCATTGGCTTGGCTTTGTTGTTGGGCTGGGCAGAGCAAACGGGCAAACGCCAACGAGACCTTCACAGCTTGGGCATTGGGGATGGGATCTGGGTGGGGCTGGCCCAAGCTTTGTCCCTGATCCCTGGGGTGTCGCGCTCCGGCTCGACGCTGACGGCAGGGCTGTTTCTCCATTTGCAGCGCTCGGCTGCCGCCCGTTACTCCTTCTTGCTGGGGATCCCGGCATTATTTTTGGCGGGGGTTGTGGAGTTTATCTCCGAGTTCGAGGCAGAGGCCCTGCTGCCGCAGGGGTTGGGCACTCTTTCTGCTTTTGTCTTTTCCTATCTCTCTATCGATTGGCTGATTCAGTTTTTGCAGCGCAGCAGCACTTGGCTGTTCATCTTTTATCGGATTGGCTTTGGCTTGTTTATTATCTTGGGTTTAGCGCTGGGGTTTCTAAGGCCCTAATCAAGCTCAGTCAACTACAATCCACGGGGATCCCTGAGGTGGTCACTCCTTTCTGGCTGCTTTTCCCACTGAGAAGATTGGCAAAATGGGATCCCTGCCTGAGGAGGTGGAGGCTCAGATTCGGTCTTTATCGGTGGAGCGCTTGGAAGAGCTGGGTCTAGCCTTGCTGGAGTTCCAGTCGTTGATTGACCTCACCACCTGGCTTGATGGATTCAGCCATTAAAGGTTCTCCCCTTCAAAAAAGGGCTCCGTATCATACGCTGACGAATCTAAAGATTGAGCCCGTGTGTTGCAGCGCACTTGCACTTTGTTGAAGCAGATGTTAGTTTCTGCTTGAGCATCAGGCTGCAAATCCAGTCTTGCTCTTGTCGGGTGATGAACGGTAGATCCTCCTGAGAGAGTTCCTTCTAGGGATCCCTGCCCTAATTTTGTGTTGCTTGTAGCTCCAATAGAAGGATTGCCGGATCCCTGTGGGGGTCACTTGTGCCACTTGAACTGCTAGAACCAAGGCGATTATGAACGGCCTCAGGATACTGCTTATGTTGATGCTCTCTTCTGTGTTGGTGTTGCTGTGTGGGTGCAGTGGCGGGGGAGGTTCTACCCCCAGTGCAGAAGAAGAGCCCAATCCTGATCCCACTACTGGATTTGTGCCAGAAAATCCGGGTGAGGATCCCTCTCCAGATATGATCCCGGTCGATGAACTGGATCGGTTATTCCCCAATTTGCCACCGGATCCTGGAGAAGAAGGGAAGCAAACTTTGGAGGGGATTGATGCCGATGGAGATGGCGTGCGTGATGATGTGCAGCGCTGGATTTACCGCCGGTATCCCAATGATGAGCTGAAGCGGAAGGCCATGCTGCGATACGCCAAAGCTTTACAGGCAAGCATCGTGAATGTTGACAGGGATAGTCGAGACCAGGTGCGTGCAAGAGTGCTTGATGGTTTCCGAGCAATTCGATGTGCGCGGTTAGCATTTGGCGGGGCAAATGAATTCGACCTGATTGATGAAGTTGCTGAAGCAAGAAGGGAAGTGCAATTTCAAATGCTTAACACCCAGGAAAGAGTTATTGCAGATTTAACTGTTGATGCCAAGTTCTCTGGACAAGTCGTTGGCGCAGAAGAATGGACATGTACTGACCCAATTCGCTAGATTAGTGAGGATAAATGGATGTTCGGTCGAAATACTGTTCGTCTTGTTGTTTTATTGTGCTGTTGCCTGTCTGTACTGATTCTCAAGTCTTGCTCATTACCAAACAGACCAAATATTCACTCAGTTATTTCTCCCAATTTCAGCTTCAATACCGCTGCACTTGTCCTCAAGTCTAAAATTTACTATATTAACGGACTGGCAACTGAAATACGTGACGCTGAGGATAATCGTGATAGAATCATTGCTGCCATTGGAGGAAATGAAGAGAATGTATTGATCCGACTCAAAGACAATATTGGGTTCGAGCAAGACATCGCAAACTATCGGCTTGCTTACAGCATGGCTTTGGGAGGAATAACTGCGTCTGGAAATGTAACTCAAGCAGCAGACAACCCAACCTTTCAAATCGTTGCATCCATTGCACTCAAGATTCGGGAAGCACTGCCAGAACTGTCAGACCCTCAAGCGTGGCAATATGCTCGTGTTCTTCTAAAAGCCCCAAATGCAAATGATATTCTAAGGCCACTATTGCAAAGGTTTAATGTCCAAGAAACTCTAATTAATCTTCTTGGTCAAACAATGCAGAAAAAAATGAATGGCCAGGCTATTCAGAGTGGTTCCGCAGAATCGGTGCATTTGAAGATGGGGTGATGCTGCTGAAAGGCACTCGGAGCTTTGATGCAGGGGTTGGAACCCGGAATGTGGGGGTTTTGAACAAAGTGAATGCCCAGGGCCAAGTCTCGACGTTTGTGGATGATCTCCCATTTGGGGCCTTCGGAAGAGGAACTGCAGAATACCTATCCAACCTCGTTCAGGTGGGCAATAGCGTCGTTTTCACCCGGTATAGCTTCCCGGTGATTATGGCTCGGCAAAGTTGGGATTGGCTGCGTTCCTGTTGTGGTCAGGAGTTGCTGCAGGTGGATGCCACAGGGCAAACCACTCAGGTGATGGATTTGAGTGCTTTTTTCCCGCCTGGGTTTTCGCTTATCTCGGATAACTCCGCAACCAAGCTCGTCGGGCAGGAGTATTATTTTCTGGCCAATAACCAAGGGAATCCGAGTATTCTCAAGGCCAATCCCAGTCAGGGGCTAGCGGTAGTGGTGGATGGGCGGGTGATACGAGAACAAAATGGTGGAGATTCTGTACCCATCCGGGATATTGACCTACAAGGAGCCAACTTAGTGGCTTTGTTGGGGCAGAGTCGTCTTTTGGAAGATGCAGAAGGGTCTTGGCGCAGTGGGTTGGCACGGGTGTCCCCTCAGGGATCCCTGAGTCCGATTTTCCGGATCCCGCAGGATTTTAGCTTGCAGCCGGAGAAGATAGTGGTGGAGGATGCGGGCTTTGGTTTGGTGGCCTGTCCAAGGCTTTCGAGTAACCAGCCAGAATTCTATTCCTGTGCCCTTTACCGGGTGACCCCTAGTGGAGGGTAGGAGCAAGCAGGAAGGCTTGGGCTATGACTTAGAGTATTTATTCACCCGCCTGCGACACGGTATGAACAACTTCCTCCTGTTGAAGAGCTTGCAGCGCCTGGGGCAAATGCTCCGCCAGCCGTGCCGGATCCACTCCCGTTAGGCCGCGTTCTTGCGCCAGATGGACAGCCGCCTGAGCATGCCACCACACCCCCGCACAGGCGCAACTGAGCAGGGCGGGAGCGTCCAAAGGTTGACCGGCTTGAGCTCTTCTTCGCGCCACTAGGCCCCCGATCAAACCGGTCAAGACATCGCCGCTGCCACCGCGGGCCAAAGCCGGTGTGCTTTCCGGGTTCACCCAGCATTCCCCAGTGGGAGAGGCGATCACCGTCCGCGCCCCTTTCAAAACCACCACTGCTCCACTCTGGGCTGCCGCCCTTTGGGCTGCCTCGATGCGATCCCCAAGCGGGATCCCCGGAAAAAGCCGCCGAAATTCCCCCAGGTGGGGGGTGAGGATGGCCTGGATCCCGTTTTCTGGCAGGCGCTCTACCCCCATCTCCGCCAGAGCATTGAGGCCATCGGCATCGATAACCCAGGGGATCCCGGCCCAATCCCGCAGCAGGAGTTCCAGCAGCGGTAAGCGGGTTTCTCCCAAGCCCGGCCCCACGGCCACCGCCTGAAAGGGTTTCTCGGCAACCGGCGGCAGAGAAGGGATCCCTTCCCAGGCATGAACCAAAACCTCTGGCAAGGCGCTGTGGATCAGTCCTTTCAACTCCGCCGGCGCCGCCATCGTCACCATACCCACCCCGCTGGCGCGGGATCCCAGCCCCGCCAACACCGCTGCTCCAGCATAGGCTGCCGAGCCTGCCACCAACAACAGGGATCCCTGGCGGTATTTGTGGGTATCCAAAGGGGGATCCGCGGGAAAGTGCTGCCAAGGCCGCAGCAACAACCGGGGAACCTCCACCTCTGGGTAGGCCCAAGGGGGGATCCCAAAATCAACGCGATGTAACCGTCCTACCCAAGGCAGAGCTGCTTCCTGCCACAGCCCCCGTTTCCAAAGGCCAAGGGTATAGGTATGGCTGGCGCGAATGCAGCAGCCCCAGACTTCCCCGGTTTGGTCGTTGAGGCCAGACGGCAAATCCAGGCTAAGGATGGGGATCCCACTGCCATTGGCCCACCCCACCGCCCCCGCCCAAGGCTCCCCCAAAGGCCGGTTCAGACCGATCCCAAACAGGGCATCAATTAACAAATCGCAATCGGCCAGCTCTTCAAGACTCTCCACAAACTCTGCCCCCAGCGCCTTGAGATAGCGGGCGTGGTCTGCCGTCAGGGGTTTGAGATCCGGCTTGCCCAGCCACACCTTCACCGACTTTTGGGCCAGCCATAGCTCCCGCCCAACCACCAACCCATCGCCACCGTTGTGCCCTGTCCCACAGAGGATCCCAATGCGATGGGCTTGCGGAAAATCCTTCTGCAACTGAGCAACAACGGCCAGCCCCACCTTCTCCATCAGAGCGGCAACGGGCATGCCGGCAGAGAAGATCTGCCCCTCAAGGCGCTGCATCTGTGCGGAACTGACCAGGCTGATGGCCGGATCGAACTGGCAACGAGAACCCATATCGCTACGCAACGCTGTTGCAACCGGCGGCATTGCTGAGGGGAGATGGCTCATGGCTAAGTTGCGCTAATCGAGCTTAGCTCTATCACATTCCCATCCGGATCCCGGACGAACACTGCCGCTCGCCCGGAAGCGCTCGGTTGCACCTCATACCCTTCCTGCCGCAGGCGAGCCTTCACCGCTTCCAAGTCATCTACCCCCAGCGCCACATGGGGATTACGCCCCCACTTTGAGGATCCCGTTCCGCTTCGCTGCCGTGGATCCATCAGCTCCTCGGCCACGATTAAATGAATTTGGGAGGAACCTACTTGATACCAAGCGCCGGGAAAGTTAAACGCAAACCGTTCCACCTTGGGGATCCCAAGCACCGTTCCGTAAAAATGTTCGGCTCTGGCCAGATCGCTCACCCAAAGGGCGGTGTGCAGGTGATGATAGGTTGGCTTTTGGGGGGCAGTCATTGTCTTGTTGGGAAATCTTGACCGTGGGGTTTTGCAAGGCCGACGCGAACATCAATATTTTCTCCGAACGGCAAGCCAAACCCGTAAGCTAAGGTGGAGCTAGCGCACCCGCGACAACCGTATCTTTGTTTTCGCATAGGGGTTGACCTATGGGATCCCGCACCAAGTTTTTCGGCACGGTCTTGGCCATGTTGGCCGTGAACAGCATCTACATGCAGTTGCAGCAGCTTTCTCTGCAGTTGGAAGAAAGGGATCCCGCCCCCTCTGAGCAGTCTTCTCCAGAGCCTCAAAGCAGCCAGGACTCCGTCCTGCTTCCGCGAGCGGAACGGCTGGATCCCTGGCACCGTGTTGCCCAAGTTTTGCAGGGTCTGTGGCCCGGCGATGCGAGCTTGAAAGGACTCCGTTCCGCCAACGCGAACGGGATCCTGTCGCCAGAGTCCACGTCCCCCCTGGAGCCTTGAGTGCCAAGCTGAGAGCATGACTCTAGTCAATAATAAGCTCAACTATACTGAAAATAATGTATAATATGTTCAGTACGGATTACTACCAGTTGATCTTTCTGTTT